>NZ_DATHFX010000263.1:0-10786 GCF_035317885.1 Pinirhizobacter sp. | reverse complement strand
CCACCAGCGTCGACCGCGGTGTAGGCGCATGCGTAGGCAAGGTCCGCCACCTCCGATGGCACGCGAATGGACATCGCACTGGACATGCGCTGCACCAGGGCAAGCAGGCGGGGTGCCTCTACCTGCAGCCGCGAGGCATCCTGCACCAGGATGCGGATCCGGGCCCCGCGGCCGGATGCGGCAAGCGAGCGCAAGGCGTCCAGGACGGCTTCGTCATCGTGGACGTCGCTTTCCAGGCGATGTTCTAGGATCGATGCTTCGTGGCGTGCGCTGGCCAGGAGCCTGGCGAGTGCGGCGGCCCGCATCGGGGCGGAGGCGATGGGTTCGGCGGCCATGCTTGCTCCAGGCATTGGTTTTTGATCAAGGTGGGCGGGCTAGCGACCGCGGGAGGGGACCAGGACGCCATCGTTGACCAGGGCCAGCAGGACGTCGACGTCCGCGCCGTCCAGGGATTTGGCGTCAAGCCGTGGTTTTGCACACACGGCGCGCGCGAAGCCGGTGTTCGTGTCGTACGCGTGGCCGCTGGCGAAAAGACGTGCATGGCGGCCGTGGCGGGCCCATGCCAGCCGCGCCCAGGGATGGCGAAGGAACTCCCGCCCGGCGGCGAGGTGTTTTTCCAGGGCAGGAACGGTCATCGCCCGCTTGGGTTCCGCGATCGTCTGTGCGCTTCGGTACCGGGTGATGAATCGGCCGAACCAGTCTGCCAGGGTGTCGTCGTCGAGGATGGAGGCGGTGGGCACGGCGGCGCGGACCCGGGCCAGGGCGGCCGTGTCGATCTCGCCTGCCGCCGTGGCGGGAGCTAGGTCTGGATCGGTATAGCGATCTTCGTCGGCCAGGCGCTCGGCGATGAAGTCGGCCAGGTCGCCGGTCAATTCCGCCTTCGACGGCGCTCGCATGCCGATCGAGAGCGTCATGCAGTTGCCTACTGCCACGCCATCGTGTGGCACGCCGGGCGGCAGGTACAGCATGTCGCCGGGCTCCAGCAGCCACTCGTGGGTCGCCTCGAAGCTTGCCAATTGCTTCAGTTCGATGTCGGGGCGGAAGTCCTTGGGCGCTGCCGGATCGTTGCTTATCGCCCAGTGGCGCTGACCGATGCCCTGCAACAGGAACACGTCGTACTGGTCGACGTGGGCGCCCACGCCGCCGCCATTCTCGGCGTAGGACACCATCACGTCGTCCACGCGCCAGCTGGGCAGGAAGGCGAAGGCGTCGAGCAGGGCGGCGACATCCGCATCCCATTTGTCGACATCCTGCACCAGCAAGGTCCAGTCGCGCGGTGGCGTGGAGGCGAAATCGTCTTCCTTGAACGGCCCGCTGCGCACTGTCCAGCGATCGCGTTTGTCATCATGGGTGATGAGCCGGGCCAGTACCGCTTCTTCCATCGCCAGGCCCGCCAGGTCGTCGGGCTGCAGCGGCGGCTGGAAGCCCGGAAAGGCGTTGCGGATCAGCAGGGGACGTTTCTGCCAGTAGTCGCGCAGGAACTCGGCGGGGGGCATGCCCAGGCGCTGGCGGGCGTCGCCGCGCACTTCGATGGTTAGGGAGGTTTTGGCCATGCCTTTCATTCTAGCCGTTGGGCCGGTTGCCCCGGGAGGATGATGCGGCGCAATATCGGTGGTCCATGTCCCCGGGAAAACGATCATGATCTACGAAAGCATCCTGGACACCATCGGCAACACGCCCGTGGTGAAACTGCATCGACTGGCGCCTGCCGGCGTGACCCTGTATGCCAAGGTGGAAGCATTCAACCCCGCCGGATCGGTGAAGGACCGCCTGGCCCTGGCGATCATCCTGGACGCGGAGAAAACCGGCGCGATCAAGCCCGGGCAGACGGTGGTGGAAGCAACCTCCGGCAATACCGGCGTGGCGCTGGCGGCGGTGTGCGCGGCTCGCGGCTATCCCTTCGTGGCGGTGATGAGCGAAACGTTCTCGATTGAGCGGCGCAAGCTGATCCGTGCCTACGGCGGCAAGGTGGTGCTGACGCCCGCCGCGGCCCGCGGCAGCGGCATGGTGAAGAAGGCGAAGGAGCTGGCGGACAAGCATGGCTGGTTCCTCGCCCGCCAGTTCGACAATCCGGCCAATCCCGCTTATCACCGCAGCACGACGGCGGCGGAGATCCTGCTCGACTTCGCGGGAAAGCGGCTGGACTACTTCGTTACCGGCTGGGGTACCGGCGGCACCATGACGGGCGTTGGCGAAGTGTTGCGGGTGGCGCGACCGGACGTGAAGCTGATCGCCTGCGAGCCTGTCGGGGCGTCGTTGCTCAACGGCAAGGAATGGCAGCCGCACAAGATCCAGGGCTGGACACCGGATTTCGTGCCTTCGGTGCTCAACCGCGAGGTGGCTTCGAAAGTGCTGACCGTTGATGATGTCGTCGCCCGTGACACGGCCCGCCGCCTGGCGAAGGAGGAGGGCATCTTCGTGGGCATCAGTGCCGGCGCCACGATGGCCGCAGCCCTGGAAGTGGCCAAGGATGCAGGCGATGGAGCGGTGATCCTGGCGATGCTGCCCGATACGGGCGAACGGTATCTATCCACATTCCTGTTCGAGGGCGTGAACGAGGGTTCGGACGAGATCGATTGATCTAGATGCCTTTCGCCAGTTCCGAGGCCAACCCGGTGTAGGTGCCTGGGGTCATTTCCAGCAGTCGCTGTTTGGCCTGCTCGGGAAGATCCAGCCCGCCGATGAACTGGCGCATCGAGTCGCGCGTGATGCCGTGGCCACGCGTCAATGCCTTTAGCTGTTCATAGGGCTCCGGCAGGCCATAACGGCGCATCACCGTCTGCACCGCCTCAGCCAGCACTTCCCAATTGGCGTCGAGGTCGGCGGCCAGGCGGTCGGCGTTGACGGTGAGCTTGCCCAGGCCCTTGCGCAGCGATTCGAGCGACACCAGCGTGTGCCCGAACGCCGTGCCCAGGGCACGCAGCACCGTGGAGTCGGTAAGGTCGCGCTGCCAGCGGCTGATCGGGAGCTTTTCGGCGAAATGGCCAAGCAGGGCATTGGCCACGCCGAAGTTGCCCTCGGCATTCTCGAAGTCGATCGGATTGACCTTGTGCGGCATGGTCGAGGATCCGACCTCGCCGGCTTTCAGCGTCTGGCGGAAGTAGCCCTGCGAGATATAGCCCCAGATGTCGCGCGACAGGTCGATCAGGATGACGTTGGCGCGGCGGACGACATCGCAGAACTCGGCGATGCCGTCGTGTGGTTCGATCTGGGTGGTGTAGTCGTTGTACGACAAACCAAGCTGCTCGACGAAGCCCTTGGACAGAGCCCGCCAGTCCACTTCCGGATAGGCCGCCACATGCGCGTTGAAGTTGCCCACGGCACCGTTGATCTTGCCGGGGATCTCCACCTCTACAAGTTGGTCGCGCTGGCGCACCAGGCGCGCCACCACGTTGGCCAGTTCCTTGCCAAGCGTTGTCGGCGAGGCTGTCTGGCCGTGCGTGCGCGAGAGCATCGGCAAGGACGCCTGCTGATGGGCAAGCGCGCGCAGCGCATCGATCACCTGGTCGAGGGCCGGCAGCAGCACGTCGTCGCGGGCGTCGCGGAGCATCAGCGCATAGGACAGGTTGTTGATGTCCTCGCTGGTGCAGGCAAAGTGTACGAACTCGCGAGCCTGGGCCAGCGCGCCGTCGTCGCCCATGCGCTCCTTGATGAAGTACTCCACGGCTTTCACGTCGTGGTTCGTGGTGGCCTCGATGGCCTTGATGCGGGCGCCGTCTTCGAGCGAGAACCCATCGGCAAGGGCCAGCAGCTTGGCCATCGAAGCCTCGCCGAAGGCGGGCAGTTCGACGATGCCGGTGTGGGCTGCCAGGGTGAGCAACCAGTGGATCTCCACATGCACGCGCCGGTGCATCAGGCCGTATTCGCTGAAGATCGGCCGCAGCGGCTCCACCTTGGAGGCGTAGCGCCCGTCGAGCGGCGAAAGGGCGGTGAGGGCGGCATGCGACATGGCGGCGTCCGGGCATTGTCGTGGGTCAGCCGGCGATTATACCCGTGCCGCCTCCACGCGGCTTTAGCCTGGGTCCTGCCTATACTCAAGGCCAGGCCCCACCTTCAAGGAATGCCCCGCATGACCACCAAGTTCCGCACCGAACGCGACAGCATGGGCGAGCTGAATGTCCCGGCCGATGCGCTCTACGGCGCCCAGACCCAGCGTGCCGTCGACAATTTCCCCATTTCCGGCCTGCCCATGCCCCGGGAGTTCATCCGTGCCCTGGGCCTGGTCAAGGCGGCTGCCGCCGAAGCCAACGGCAAGCTCGGCTATCTGAAGAAAAAGCAGGTGAAGGCGATCCGCCAGGCCGCCGAGGCGGTGGCTGCGGGCCAGTACGACGCGCATTTCCCGATCGACGTTTTCCAGACGGGCTCGGGTACCAGTTCAAACATGAACGCCAATGAGGTGATCGCGCATATTGCTGCCAGGGCAGGTACGGCAGTACACGCGAACGATCACGTCAACTACGGGCAGAGTTCCAACGACGTGATCCCCACGGCCATCCAGGTGAGCGCCGCGCTCACCGTGCACGAGCACCTGTTGCCGGCGCTGGCCCACCTGGGCAAGACCATCGACAAGCGTGCCCGCCAGCTTCGCAACGTGGCCAAGACGGGCCGCACGCACCTGATGGACGCCATGCCGGTGACCTTCGGCCAGGAACTGTCCGGCTGGTCGGCGCAGGTGGCCTCTGCCCGGGAACGCATCGGCGACACGCTCGTCCGTGTGCAACGGCTACCCCAGGGTGGCAGCGCCGTGGGTACTGGCATCAACGCCGATCCGAAGTTCGGGCCTGCGGTAGCGCAGGAGCTGAAACGCCTGACCGGCGTGAAATTCGAATCGTCGACGAACTTCTACGAGGGCATGTCCTCTCAGGACGCGGCGGTGGAGCTTTCCGGCCAGCTCAAGACGCTGGCCGTGTCGTTGATGAAGATCGCCAATGATCTTCGCTGGATGAATTCCGGCCCGCTTGCCGGCCTTGGCGAGATCGAACTTCCGGCGTTGCAGCCGGGGTCGTCAATCATGCCCGGCAAGGTCAATCCGGTGATCCCGGAAGCCACGGCGATGGTGGCAGCGCAAGTGATTGGTAACGACGCCACAATCACCATCGGAGGGCAATCGGGCAACTTCCAGTTGAATGTAATGTTGCCGGTGATCGCCTATAACCTGTTGCAATCGATCGAGCTGTTGGCCAACGTCTCGCGCCTGCTCGCCGACAAGGCGATCGCGGGCTTCACCGTGAACCGGGAGCGCATCAAGCTGGCGTTGGAGCGCAATCCCATTCTGGTCACCGCGCTTAATCCGGTGATCGGCTATGACAAGGGCGCCGCGACCGCCAAGCAGGCCTACAAGGAAGGGCGGCCGATCCTGGATGTGGCCGAACAGACGACCGGGCTGGCACGGGAGGCGTTGAAGGAGTTGCTCGATCCGCTTGCCCTGACGAAGGGCGGCATTCGCGAAGGAGGTGGCGGCGGTGGTTGATTCACCCGTCGCCCTCGCCAGACGAACTCTCACTATCGGTATCGAGCGAATAATCAAGGACGACGGGGGCGTCGTGCGAAAGCAGGTCCGGGCCACCCTGGACAAACTGGTCGCGGATCCGGGATGCACGCTCATTTGCACGTAACGGATCGTTCGGCGACAGCACGTTCAGCGCCATATGCTGCACCTCAAGCGGGAACGCGCGGCCGATGCGATGCGTGCTTCGCGATAGCACGAAGCGGCTTCGCGCGGGGTCAAAAAAGCCACCCTCACGCCTGGCATGATGCTCGACTTCCGCGCAGGGCGCGCATGGAACGAACCGGCCAGCCATGGGTACGATGACGTGCTTGCCGTGGGCCAGTCCGAGCGTTCGCGTGGCTTGCTCGTAAATATCTTCGCTATGTGTCGCAAGGTACTCTTCGATGCACTGTTCGGCGTGCATGGTTTGCGAGACGTTGGGCGGCAACCTTCCGACAAGGCTGGCATCCTTCAGGGGATAATGAATGGCCAGGCGAGCGGAGTGCCCCGTGGTTCGAAGATCTTCCAGTACCGCGAGGATGGTCCTGAACCCTGCGGCACATTGATCGGCTATCTCGGCAAGTGAAAGATTGGTTTCTTTGCACTTTCCTATGCCATTACGGATCTCCGATGATGCCCTTTCAATGGCGGCGGCAGTGATTGTCCCTGATGCGAATGTACCCTTCAGCTTCTGCAAGTGGCGCCAACGCCGTGCCGTGATTACCGGGTCCCAGAGGTGGTTGTCCTTCATTGCCACCCGGCGCGCGGCGCCTTCAGGCGGTGCGATATCGCAAAATGCCGTGCGCAGCGAGTCGACGATTCTATCGCCATGGAAATTCGAACACAGATGAAGCGTGTCGCCGATGACACTGGCCTGGACTTCCAGCGGATCGACATGGTGTAGCGACTTCATCGTCGTGTTGACGGTGACGCAAATGTGCCTGAGCGACTGGTGCAGCCGAAAGAAGCCACGGTAGGGCTTGGCGGGCTGCGGTGGCACGGGATGGCGGTGGAGCCTGCCCGCAGCTTCCGTATCCAGGTAAAAGGCTGGACGACTACCGACGTGTTGAACATCGTTTGAAACGACGCCGCCGCCGCACGGCCCGATCACGAGGCGGTTCGAAACGGCGTGAAGCGGGACCGCCATCGGTCCGTCATTGCGTGCCCTGCCATCGGCCGAATGCGGGCCAGTCGGCAGGGCGGGGGGCAATCCGATTGCCTGGAGCATCGTCCACCTCGGATGTTGTATTGCGTGGGTGCCAGTCTAATGGCGGAGTATCCGATGTTCGACGCGTCGGCCTTCGATGAAGCGTGTGCTGGTTTCTTCTTCAGTTATTGGATGGCCGTGCGGGTGTCATGGAGGCAGCGTCAAGCGCGTCCCGGCCGATGGGGTGGGAGGCGAGGTCTTCGTAGTCTTCCATATGCTGGTAATGAAGGGTTTCAGTACCGTCAGTGACGCCCACGCCGGCTAGCATAATCTCGTGAAAGGAATGATGGTTCTTCGGTGGCATGAGATTGGCAAGCATGACAAGCCGCGCCTCGGCCAGCGTCGGCCAATCCGCGACCCCCGACGTGCTGTATCCCACCATTTCCTTGCACATGGCGTAATGGTTCAGATAACGAAGCGCATGGCCGCTCGGGCCGGAGATGACCGGTTTGCCCAATTCCATCGCTTTCTCGACCCACGCATTGACAATAGGATCGGCCGGATCGTGATACCGCACCACGTTCGACCGGGCCCCCGTCGTGTGCTGGCGAAACTGGGATCCTAATGGGTTGGTCAGTCGCGTCGGGCTGGTTGGGCAGTTGTCATTTTCGTCCAGGATGTCTTCTTCGGTGCTCCAGGGAATGCGCAAGTCATCGCACAAGAGGGTCTTCCGCGCCGACTCATCGAGGGAACTGAGGACGTGGAAAACGCCTGCGTTGGCATCGAGGCCTTCGAGGCACAGGTCGTCCTGGACGAATTTGTCCGGGTCAGGTTTTGTCGCCAGCAATGCCGTCCACCGGTCGGCGATGAGGTTGGACAGACGGGCGGGGTACTGCTCGGGCCGGGTAACCTTGTAGATCTCCAGGTCGAAGGCGTGCATGTTCCACGGTGCAATGATGTTGGCTTTGGATGAGACCGAATTGAATATGCACAGGCGGCGCTCGAGATTCACGATATAGGGTTTATCGCGATATTCCGTAGCGGATCGATCGATGTTGTATTCCACCCGTTCGGCTTTGGTAAGCGTGGCCAGGACGTGGGCGTCGAGTGTGTCGGTGTCTTCGCTGAGCTCATGGGCGCCGCCGATGTGCTTCATGCTGCGGATCTCGTCGCGTTCATGTTCGTCGAAGGCGGCCATGCGGTCGGGTGCGCCAGTCAGTGAACGAATGCGCTGGGCAATACCTACAAGCCTTGGGTCCGATTTGAGCGCCTTTCCAAGCAGCATCTCAAGCTCATGGTTTGTCGTCGAATTCGTTCGATAGGGCTCGGTGTCGAAGTAATTACAACTTGCACCAGGCGCCTGGCTGCCGCATGCCACGTTCGTTGGGCGGGACGTTGCGCACGCATTTCCGACATCGCTTAATACGTCAGTGCGGAATGGCGAGGATTGGGCAGGAGAACCAATCATCGCGGAAGGCGAGGGGGAAGGGGTGTGGATATCGATCTTCATGCAAGTACCTACGTGGCGGTTAGGATGTTGTCCTCCGCCTCATACTCGTCCGGAATACCTGGGCGAGCTTTCAAAAAAAAACCGCCGGATAACCGGCGGTTTGGAAGCATTTAGATTTCAGTGGCCTTTAGGTGTCGTCGCGCCAGCGGCGGATCCAGATGGCCCCGGCGATCAGCGCCGCGCCGCAGAGCATGCCGATCCAGGCGGTGGCGGTTCCCAGCGTGGCGTACAGGTTGCCCAGGCTCAGGAACTGCACCATCGGGTTGTCCGGGTTGTCGATGCCTTCCAGGCCGATGCCCAGGCTGACGTTGTTGCTGGCATGGTGGGCGGCGGCAAACCAGCTGCCCGGCCACACGCTACCCAACAGACGCGGCAGGAACTGGCTCCAGTAGAAGTTGCCCGAGGGCATCAGGCCCATCAGCTGCACCCACCAGATCAGTACGCCAGTCACCACCGGGATCGCCACTGCCCACAGGAAGGGCTTTGACTTGGCCCAGGCCGAGCACACCAGCAGCCAGCCCACCGTCGGCAGTGCCCACAGGAAGTACATCGGGATGCTGGCGAGGAGGTTCGCGACCACCCGGAACGGATGGGCCAGGGTCAACAGCTGCCACACGCCCAGGCCATGCATCGACAACACGGTGGCATACATCAGCAGGGTGATGAGCCCGGCAACGACACCGGTGACGAAGGCCACGGCCGGGGCGACGATGGTGGCGGCCAGTACCTTGGACAGCACCGTCTGCGTGTCGCTGATCGGCAGTGACTTCCAGAACAACAGGCTGCGATCGCGGCGGTCGTCGTACAGGGCGCCCAGGCAGTAGAAGAACACCACGAAGCCCATGACTACCGAGATGATCGCGGTGGAGAACAGCATGGCCGTATCCAGGCCCATGCCCACCATCGAAAGCTGCCTCTGGTCGAGCATCTTGCCCAGTTCGCGGATGGAGTTGCCGCCGAAGCGGAAGTTCTGCCCGGAGACGACTTCACCGGCGATCAGGGTCATCAGGTTCAATACCAGGAAGATGGCGCCGCCGATCAGTGGCGCGCGGATGAAGCCGCCCTTGTGTTCCCAGATTTCGCGTTTGACGAGCCAGTAGAGGGTGTTCATGCGTAGGTTCCCTTCATGGTGGCGACGAAGAGGTCGGCGATGGACGGCCGGCGCAATTCCCCGAGCGTGGACAAATGCCCGCGGTCGGCGTTATCGAACAGGAAGATGCTCTTGCCGAATACCTGCCGTTCGTCGAGCGGCTTGAGCGCGCGGGCCTCGGCGGCGCGTTCGGCGCCCACCATCACTTCGCAGAAGCGTTCGCCCACGGCGTCCATGTCGGCATCGAGCACGATGCGGCCGTCGCGGATGAACATCAGGTCGGTGAGGATGTGTTCGATTTCCTCCACCTGGTGGGTGGTGATCAGGATCGTCTTGTCCTCGTCGAAGTAATCTTCCAGCAGGCTCTGGTAGAACTGCTTGCGGTAGAGCAGGTCCAGGCCCAGGGTGGGTTCGTCCAGCACCAGCAGGCGGGCGTCGATCGCCATCACCAGGGCCAGGTGCATCTGTACGATCATGCCCTTGGACATCTGCTTGACCTTCATCCGCGGCGTCAGCTTGGTGCGCGCCAGGAAGGCCTCGCACTTGGCGCGGCTGAAGCGGGGGTGCACGGCTTCGACGAAATCCACGGCGTCCTTCACGCACAGCCAGCGCGGCAGCACCGCTACATCGGCGATGAAGCACACCTGTTCCATCAGCTTGTTGCGGCTATGGCGCGGGTCCATGCCCAGCACGGAAAGCTCGCCGTCGAAATCGGTCAGGCCCAGGATGGCCTTCAGCGCCGTGGTCTTGCCCGCCCCGTTGGGGCCGATCAGCCCGACGATGCGGCCGGACTGGATCTGGAAGCTGGCGCCGGCCAGCGCCCTGGAGTCCTTGTAGGTCTTGGACAGGCCGTTGGCACTGATGACGGTGCTCATGGGGTCTCCTTCGCGTTGCCGCCTTCAGGCAGGTCGCGCATCAGGGTCTTGAGGTCCAGGCCAAGGCGCTGCAGTCGAGCCAGCACGATCGGCCACTCTTCGCGCAGGAAACGCTCCCGCTCGGATTTCAGCAGCGCCTCGCGGGCGCCATCGATAACGAACATGCCCAATCCCCTCCGTTTTTCAACCAGTTGTTCGTCGACCAGCTCCTGGTACGCCTTCGAGACAGTCAGCGGATTGATGGAAAAATCCGCTGCCACCTGGCGCACCGACGGCAGCGGGTCGCCCTCGTTCAGGGCGCCGTCCAGGATCATCGCCACCACGCGTTCGTGCAGCTGGCGATAAATCGGGACGCTGTCGTTCCAGGTAACGGTCATATGGGTTATTCCTTGCCTGCGGGGCGAAGTGCCGTGCCAAACGAATAGTAGGGCATGGCCAGTTGTGATCCGATCAGTCCCAGGGCCTGGTCGCGTGCATCACGGGCCAGCGCGGTCGTGCCTGCGCCCCGGTGCAGTGCGCCTGTCGCGCCCATCTGGGCTGCGGTCGGGCGGACGACGATGGTCTGGAACTGGGTAACTTTGATGCCGTCGATGACGGAAGCCAGCGGCTGGGCCGGGGCCGGGAATTCGATATCTGCGGAGCGCAAGGCGAACAGGGTGGCTCCGACTAGCAGGGT
>NZ_DATHFX010000262.1:0-2512 GCF_035317885.1 Pinirhizobacter sp. | reverse complement strand
TTCACGCAAGGTGTTGCGCAGGCCAAGCACGATGGAATCGGGAAGATTGGTGGCCTCGCCCAGGGTGACGAAACCGGGATTCTTCCGGCGGAAGTCGTAGACGGTCCGCAGCAGTTTGGCGCCCAGGCTCCGGGCGTCCATCGAACGCGCCAGGCCCGCCATGCGGCGCAGGTCCGCGTGCAGCGCCGAGACATATCGTGCCACCAGTGCTTCGGCGACCAGCTCCTTGGTGGGGAAAAACTGGTACAGCGAGCCGATCGATGCGCCCGCCCGTGCGGCAATTTCGGTCATCGTGGCGGCGTCATAGCCCTTCTCGGCGAAAGCTTCGCCGGCCGCCTCCAGCAACGATTCCACCCGCGCCACGCCACGCTGGCGCTGCGGTTTGCGGATCGCCGGGCTTGAATTACTCGAGGCCATCCTCATAAACTCCCATGTGAGACTATCCTCATAAATCTACAGAAGGTAACGGCCATGGCCGACGACAAGCTCGACCCGGGCACTACCGCGCTGGTCCTGATCGACCTGCAGGCTGGCGTTGTCACCTTTGCACAGGGACCTTACACCGGCGAAGAGGTGGTGGCCCGTGCCGCTCGTCTGGTATCGCGCTGCCGGGACACCGGCACCCTGGTGGTGCGCGTGAGCGTGGGTTTTGCGCCGGACTTCGCCGATGCCCTCAAGCAGCCGGTGGACCAGCCCTATGCCGCCCGTGCGCTGCCGGAAAACTGGTGGGCCGACCCGGAGGGATTGCCAACGGCGGCGAACGACATCCGCATCACCAAGCGGCAATGGGGTGCGTTCTACGGCACCGAACTGGACTTGCAACTCCGCCGCCGTGGTATCAGGGACATCATCCTTGGCGGCATCTCCACCAATATCGGCGTGGAGTCCACTGCGCGCTCGGCCTTCGAGCACGGTTACGGCCTGGTACTGGTGGAAGATGCCATGAGTTCGCACGAGGCTACTCATCATCGTTTTGCCGTGGACTCCATCTTCCCCAGGCTCGGCCGTGTCCGCAGTACCGAAGCGGTGCTGGCCATGCTTGGCTGAAGCAACCACTCGCGCAGGGCGGCGTCTTCCGCGGCCAGGGGCTCGGCATGGCTGGGCCGCGCCAGCATCGCCGCCAGCGCGGGGGGCACCGGCACGGCGCGCGCTGCCAGCGGTTCCACGACACTGTCGAACTTGGCTGGATGCGCGGTGGCGACGATCGTCCAGCGCCGCCGGTCGCCCGCTTCAGCCATGCGTTCACGCACCTTCATCGCTGTAGCGGTGTGCGGGCAGAAAAGGTAATGCGATGCATGGCGGCCGATGACGTCGGCGATCTCGGCGTCATCGACGGCCTCGGCGAACCCAGCCAACCGGGCGCCTTCCGCATGGCCGTGGTATAGCGACATCAACCGCTCGAAATTGCTGGGCGCGCCCACATCCATGGCATTGGCAAGGGTGGCGATGGCTTCACGCGGGGAATAGGCATCCCCGGCGAAGAAGTCCGGCAGCGTGCGATTGGCGTTGCAGGCCAGGCGGACATCGCCGATCGGCAGGCCCATGGCCCGCGCCCATAGCGCGGCCAGAGCGTTGCCGAGATTGCCGGTGGGGATCACCAGGTTGATGCGCGTGCCGGTGGCCCGCCAGTGCAGCAGGGAAGCCTGGGCGTAGTACGTCATCTGCGGCAGCAACCGCCCCAGGCTGATGCTGTTCGCGGAAGTCAACGGCACCTGGGTGTTGAGGCCTGAGTCGCTGAGCGCCGCCTTGGCCATCCGCTGGCAGTCGTCGAATCGTCCCGCCACGCGCAGTGCATGCACGTTGCCGCCGAAGCAGCCGAGCTGGTGCGCCTGCCGCGCCGCGACGCGCCCGTCGGGATAAAGGATCACCACGCGCAGGCCCGGACGGCCGTGGAACGCCGCCGCCACCGCGGCCCCGGTATCGCCGGAGGTCGCCACCAGCACGGTAAGTTCCCGTCCATCCGGGCGTGGCAGGTGCGACATGCACGCAGCCAGGAAACGCGCACCGACGTCCTTGAAGGCGGCCGTGGGGCCGTGGAACAGTTCCAGTACGTCGGTGCTGTCGTCGAACGGGACCACCGGCACCGGGAAGTCGAAGGCTTCACGGCAGATCGCGGCAAGCTCCGGAGCCAGCGTGCTGCCGTCGAAGAACGGCGCCAGCAGGCGCGTGGCGACGTCCGGTAGTGTTGGGGGGTCAGAGTGAAAACTCTGACCCCGCGCCTGCGCGCCATCGAAGTGGCCGATGTCCAGGACCGGTAACTTTTGCGGCACATACAGGCCGCCGTCGGGTGCCAGCCCTGCGGCGATGGCTTCCTCGACGGTGGCCGCGGGTGCGGATTGGCGGGTGCTCTCGAACAGCATCCGGCTCACGTGTGCACCACGTGCGCGGCGGGTCCGGCGATCGGCGCCACGAAGCGGTCGCTGTCCAGGCCCTCGGCGGCGAAGGCGGCCACCATTTCGGCCGCGGCCGCATGGGCGAGGGCTGCCGATTCGAACCAGCCGAACACGCTCGG
>NZ_DATHFX010000261.1:0-5449 GCF_035317885.1 Pinirhizobacter sp. | reverse complement strand
CTTACCAGCAAACATGGCTGGACAACCGCCATGGCGGCGCAACACCAACGCGTGGCCGCGAATGGCGCGTCCCGCCGCGTCACCGGGACTACCCGCCTCCAGCATGCTTATGCCGAGCGACAGGTAAAGCGGCACTTCGTGCGCGGCGGCGCGTTCTATCCCGATACCATCGGCCTTTACCAACAACCTCTGCTGATTGGCGCCCGTACCCAGAATGTGTTCGGCATCATGATCGGAAGCTCAGACACACTGGACGATACCCGCGGCACCCAAAGCGCACAACCGATGTTTGTCACGGCGACCCGACCCGGTCTGGTTGAGATCTACCGCAACGGAACACTGGTGAACACCCAGCCGGTCAAGGCCGGCTTGCAACCGGTCGACACATCGCCCTTGCCGGGCGGGATCTATGCAGTGGAACTTCGGGTCGTTGAAGACGGCTCGGTAACGTCCAGCACCAATCAATGGGTCTACAAGCCCACGCTGTGGACCAACACGCAGCGACGCTGGCGCTACAACGTTTTCGCTGGGCGCCAGTTGCGTGGCTTCTCCGGACAAAGTGGTTTGCGCCGCGACGGACCGGCCTACGGCGCGGCAGTCAACATGTTGCTGCATCCGCGCTTCATCCTGGGGCTTTCCGCCACCGCGCAGGACGATGGCCACGCAGCTACCGCGTCATTTACTGCCCAGCCAACGGAGTGGTCGATGCTTCACGCCAATGTTTATCGCACGTCAAAAAACCGGGCACGGTGGCGACATCCAATTCAACATAAGCACAGGCCGCGCGAACCTCGGCCTGTCATACGGCGATACCTGGATTGCTACGCCGTCCAATGTTCGCTTTGCCGTCGTGCGTCGGCGGAGCTGGTCATTCGCTGGATCGTTACGCCCCAGCCAAGCCACGACGCTGAATCTGAGGCTTACCGGCCACAAGCCCGAACGCGGGGTATCTTATGACCTTGCCGTTGAGCGTATGTTCGCCGCAAAAGGTGGTTCTACCGCCGTTCGCGCTTCGATTTTCGAGCGTCCACTACTGGTCGACAGGCGAACCAAGCGCGACCGTGGCTTCGAGCTAAATGCCACGCTTGCACTTTCCGCGCCGGCACGCGCCTGGTCCGCCACCCTGGGACAGAATCGCGACGTCGATCGTCGCAACGAAACCTATGCGCGGCTGGACTACCAACGTAGCTCTGAGGGTTCGATACCCCTGCTCAATGCCGGTATCAGCACCGATCGTCATGGCGTCGGCGCGGGCGGCGGCGTGCAGTTCCTCAATCGGTACCTGCGCGGTGACGTCTTCACTACACGCTCGTCGCTCGACGGCCAGTGGGCAGGCGGACTGAATCTGGACACGACGTTGGCATTCGGCGCTGGCCACGCCAGCATCGGCGGTGCGCCGAGCCTGCGCTTCGCTCGATCGATGATGGCCATCGACATTGAGGGCGAGTCACCCCAGTCACGCGTCCGCGCTGTCGTTCGCGATGGCGAAAGCGTACTCCTGCGGCCCGGTCGCAATCTGGTGGCCGTCCAGCCTTTTATTTCCAATCGTGTGAACTTCGACGTGGAAGGGTCCGCTGCGTCGACGACGCAACTGAATCGTCGCGCCGTCGACTTCCGTGCAAACGCCGGCGATGTACTACATGAAAAAGTGTCGGTCACACAAACCATCACCACACTGGGGCGACTGATGGACACGGAGAACCGCCCAGTGGCTGGTGCGGCCATCGTGACAAGCGTGGATCGCACGGTAACCGAAGCCAGCGGAGTATTTTCCATTGCTGTCGCACAAGGCCAGCCTGCGCTGTCCGTAAGTCGCGATGACCAGACGCTTTGCACCGTGGGCGGCCTTCCCTTAAGCCTGTCCGAGGATGATGACCTGGCCATGCTGGGCGACGTGGTGTGCGTTCCGTCATCCGTCGGGGAACATCCATGAAGCACCGTTACCTCCGAACCATGACGATAACCTTGGGCATGGCGTGTGCCGAGCCCGGTACCTGCGCGGTGATCGAGGTCACGGCGAATTTCAACGGCACGCAAGGATCGGCGGCCTTCATCGACACCACCCCGAAGCTACCCTGTTCTAGCGGCACCTGTGCCGACCCACGGACACGCCTGGTCGATACCGGCCTGATCGTCAACCGGAACCTGGCTGGCGACGCGCCGGATAACCAGGCGTTGTTCGGCATGTCAATTCCCGCCATTCCAAGAAAAATTACCGTCACCGATGGACGGAACAGCTTCGAAGTGGACTTCCGCATCGTGGCGCAGGGTTTTGCCTTGACGGGTAGCGCCGTCACCCGCGAGATGTTCGTCGACGACGGCATGGCACGTCCTCGCGGTGATTGCCGCGCGTCGATAACACCTACTAGCGGCCCACTAATCGGTATGTGGGCCGCCACCGGTGAACGCACCATGTGTAGTGCCGCCGTCAAGCCTGGCGTCGTCGCCGATGTACGCCAGCAAGTGTCGTTGGCCTACCAATTGGGCCTGCCCTCGCCGCTGAAGATTCCCTCGGGAAATTACAGCAGCGAAGTGCGCTACGCCGTTGGCGTCGGGCAAGACTTCGACTTCGCCGGTGGTACCGCCAGTGAATCGGAGGTCGTATTCCGCCTGAACCTTAGCGTCACGCATGAGCTTCGCGTTGACTTCGGACGCGGGCCCAGTGGCGCGCCGATCGACGTGGAACTGGTACCGGCAGGCGGCTGGAGTGCATGGCCCCGTGGCCGTGTTCCGGCCAGCGTGCAGGCCGACGTACCTTTCCAACTATCGCTAAGCGGACCCACGCGAATGTATCTTCGATGCAAGGAAGCTACGCGATGCCCAATGCAGTCTGGCGCTGGCGACACCGTTAGCCTGGCCATCAGCGCCTCAGTGCCGGGCACAGTCACTGGAGGCGGCGAACTGGGCGTGGCAAGAACCACACTGCCCATTGGCGAGACCCAGGCTCTAACGATTTCCCCCTCCGGCGCGCCGCTCCGCTCCCAGGCCTCGGTTTTGCACGTGAGCACGCACGGCGCGTTGCGGGCGGGAACACACTACGAGGGTGAAGCGGTATTGGTACTCGACGCTGACTGAGCCACAAGGCACCATGGATACCCATCCGGACGAGACGATCCATGGCCGTCGTCATAGCGCTCTGCAACTGCCCCACCGCGGATACCGCTACCGCCCTGGCCAACGGGGCTGTCGAGAGCCGTCTCGCAGCGTGCGTCAACATTCTTCCTGCCGTGGCATCGGTATACCGGTGGGAAGGTCGCATAGTCAGCGAGACGGAATCCACGCTGCTCATCAAGACCACGCGCGAATGCGTCCCCGCGCTCAAGGCCTTCATTGAAGAATTCCACCCTTATGACACGCCCGAACTCATCGTCCTGGACGTAACCGACGGCCTGCCCGCCTATCTGGCCTGGGTTGCGGCCGAATCGAAGCCCCCCTCCAGCGACCCGATGTAAGCTTGAGGGTCTTCCCCGGGTCTGCTTCGGCACGGCGCGGGCGTTGGCCCGCGATGTATCGGCTTTCCGGAGTTGTCATGAAGTTCCCATCCCCGCGCGCCTGGCTGTTGTCCCTGGCCGCCCTGATCAGCTTGCCGGCTTTCGCCCAGGACGACGGCCTGCTGCCCGTCACGCAAGCCTTCCACCTGACCGCCGATGCCTCCAAGGCCGGCGTGGTGAAACTTCACTGGACGATTGCCCCCAACTATTACCTCTATCGCGGCCAGCTGAAGATCAAGGCAACTGACGAGGGAGCGCTGAAACTCGGCGAGCCGCAGTTGCCCGATGGCGTGAAGCACCACGATGAGTTCCTGGGCGACGTCGAGACCTATCACGGCGCCATGGATGCCACGGTGCCGTATACGCTCACCGACGCATCGGCCAAGACGATCGCGCTGACCGTGCGCTACCAGGGCTGCCACGAGGTGGAGCCGAAGATCTGCTATCCGCCCAATACCGAGAAGCTCACCCTCACCATCGGTGCGCCGCCGGTGGAAACGAGCCCGGCAACGGGCGGTGGTTCATCCACGGGGACGGCGTTGCCGACCGCCTCCAACACTGCTGCCACTACCCCATCGAATTCAGGCCTGGCGTTGTTGGGCGGCAAGGCCGCCGCGACGTCGACCGACGGCTCGCCGCTTCCCGCGGAAAAAGCCTTCCGCTTCGAAGCCATCGCCACCGCTCCGGACAAGCTCCTGCTGCGCTGGACGATGCCCAAGGATTACTACCTCTATCGCGACAAGACCGCGCTGGAAGTGATTTCGCCCAAGGGTGCAAGCCTTGGCGAACCTGAATGGCCCAGTGGCATAGCGCATAACGACAAGTACAACGGCGATGCCATTGTCTATTACGACCAGGTGGAGCTTCCTGTTGCCCTGAAGGACGGCCCGGGCAAGGGCGACGTGGTCGTGCAGGCCACCTTCCAGGGCTGCCTTGAAAATGGCATCTGTTATCCGGTGATGACACGCCAGGTGAAGCTGGACCTTGCCGGCGGCACGGGCACTGACGTCACGCCCGCCGCGGCCCAAAGCGCCACCCCAACCGGCGCGCCGCAGGAAGTCGCTCCGCAGATGCCCCCGCCGGGCGTTGGCGACTCGCCGGGCCTTCTCGCCGTACTCGGCCTGGCGCTCCTGGGCGGCCTGATTCTCAACCTGATGCCCTGCGTATTGCCGGTGCTGTCGCTGAAGGTCGTGTCGGTGGTCGAGGGCTCCAGCCACGACGGCGGCGCGCGCAAGCACGCGCTGTACTACACCGCGGGTGTGCTGGTGTCCTTCGCTGCCATCGGCCTGGCCGTGATCGGCCTGCGCGCTGCCGGGCATGCCCTGGGTTGGGGCTTCCAGCTGCAGCAGCCCGTGGCGATCGGTGTACTGATCTACATCATGCTGGCCGTCGGCTTGTCGATGTCCGGCGTGGTGCAATTCGGCACGTCGTTCGGCAACACCGGCAGCAGCCTGGCCTCGCGCAGCGGCCCCACGGGCGATTTCTTCACTGGCGTGCTGGCAGTGGTAGTAGCAAGTCCCTGCACGGCGCCGTTCATGGGTCCGGCACTGGCCTTCGCCTTTGCCGCCTCGCCGCTGGTGGCCTTGCTGGTGTTCCTGCTCCTGGGCCTGGGTCTGGCCATGCCGTTCCTGGCTATCGGCTACATCCCGGCGCTGGCGCGCCTGTTGCCGCGTCCCGGTCGCTGGATGGAAACATTCAAGCAGGTGCTGGCCTTCCCCATGTACCTCACCGCGGTATGGCTGGTGTGGGTGCTTGCCAACCAGCGCGGTGCCAATGCCGTGGGGGCAGTCCTGGCGGGTGCCGTGCTGCTGGCCGCGGCGCTGTGGTGGTTCGAGCGCAGCCGTGGCGGCAAGCCGCTGTCCAAGGTGTTCGTCGCCGTCCTTGCGCTTGGCGCGCTGTATCCGCTGCTGGTCATCAGCGGTCTGGAAAAGCCCCAGGCCACGGCTGCCGCGTCAGGC
>NZ_DATHFX010000260.1:0-10340 GCF_035317885.1 Pinirhizobacter sp. | reverse complement strand
CGCCGGCTGGAAGTTTCGCCCAACACGGTCAAGACGCACCTCGCCCGCCTTTACGAAAAACTCGGCGCGGTGCGACGGACTGATGCCATCAACCGGGCGCGTGAACTCGGGCTCATTGCCTGAATCGCCATGATAATGGGGGATTTCCCGCCAATCACCCATTTGGGCGATGGATTTCGCTGTCGTCCCGGGCTCTGATGGGTCCTAAGACCTGACCGAAGGGGAGTTTCAAAATGCTTCGATATATCGTGATCTACGGCCTGATCGCAGGCATCGTCGTCGGTGTGCCGCTGTCCGTCCTGACGCTCAGCATGAGCGGCCAGGCGATGATGCATTACGGCATGCTGATCGGCTACCTGATGATGCTGATCGCCCTGAGTGCGGTCTTCCTCGCTATCAAGCGCCGGCGCGACGTGGACCTGGGCGGGGTGATCGGGTTCTGGCCGGCGCTGGGCCTGGGCCTTGGCATCAGCTTCGTCGCAGGGGTGGTTTACGTGGTCTGCTGGGAAGCATCGTGCGCTATCGCCCATGTCGATTTCGCCGGTAGTTACGCCCGGGCCATGGTCGCCCAGCAGGCGGCGAAGGGCGTCTCCGGCGCGGCCCTTGCGCAGTTCAAGGCTGAAATGGAGCAGTTCAAGGTCCAGTACGCCAATCCGTTCTATCGCTGGCCGATGACGTTTGCCGAGATATTCCCGGTGGGGGTTATCGTCTCCCTGGTTTCGGCGGCGCTGCTTCGAAACCGCCGGTTCATGCTGGCACGCTAGGGGTCGATGCCCTGCTAGGCTTGAAGGGAAGACACTCACCCCTGGGGAGCTTGCATGCGCATTCGGTCAGTCCTTGCCGGGCTATTGGGCGTGGCCCTGGCAGCCCATGCCTTCGCGGCGCAGCCGCCGGCGCCGGCGTCCACGGCGGTACCCGCGCCGGCCGCCGCCGTCGATGGCACCATTGCCTTCCCGGCCGCCACCATACCTTTCTCCGCGTACGCCTCCCCGGAGGCGTTGAACCGCTTCCGCCAGATACTGGTCGAGGGCAAGCAGGCGCCCGATTTCTCCAAAGGCGTCGAGCCCGCGCGCAAGTTCAACGACGCGATCAACGCCAACCGCGTGGAGCGGATGAAGAAGCTCTACCGGGTGAAGTTGTCTTCACCGGTGATCGGGGGCGTGGCCACCGATGTCGTGGAGCCCGCCGATGGCGTGGCACGCGACAACAAGTATCGCGTGCTGATCAACCTTCACGGCGGGGGGTTTCTCTGGGGCGCGCATAGCGGTGCCCTGGTCGAGTCGATCCCCGTAGCCGCCGTGGGCCGCATCAAGGTGATCAGCATCGACTATCGACAGGGCCCGGAACATACATTCCCTGCCGCCAGCGACGATGTGGAAGCGGTGTACAAAGAGCTTCTGAAAACCTACCCCGCTGCCAACATCGGCATCTACGGATGTTCGGCCGGCGGCATCCTTACCGGCGAGGTGGTGGCGCGACTGATCCACGATGGCATCAAGGTGCCAGGCGCCATCGGCATGTTCTGCAGTGGCATCGTCGCGCCGGCGGGCGATTCCTCGTACGTGTCGCCAGTGTTGAGTGGCGACGCCATCGGCAGTGGCCCGGTGTCGATCCATCGCCTGCCGTACTTTGCCGGCGCCAGTGAAACCGATCCCCTGGTGCTGCCGGCCAACGATCCGGCGATGCTGAAGAAGTTCCCACCGACCTTGCTGATCTCCGGCACCCGCGACTTCGCCATGAGCTCGCTATTGCAAAGCCAGCGCCTGCTGACCCGGGCGGGCGTAGAAGTGGACCTGCATCTGTGGGACGGCATGTGGCACTCGTTCTTTTCGGACCCGGAGCTTCCGGAGTCCAAGGAGGCCTATGCGGTCATGGCGGCGTTCTTCGACAAGCATCTAGGCAAGAATTAGCCCCGCGGGAGTGCGCTGGCGCCCCCCAGTCCTTCGTTCGTCGCAATGCCCTTGCGCCGTAGCGATGGGGGCAGGGAAGCTGGCCACGTCATCGCTACTCAGGTTCGAAAAACGCCATGTCTGCCTTTTCCTTCGTCTTCCGCCATTTCGTCGCCTGGGGCGTGGTTTTCGCCATTGCCGTCTCGATCCTGTCGAGTTTCGACTTCCTGCCCGGCTTCCTGGTATCGGTTTTCATACTGGCCATGCTGGGCGCCTGGCTGTTGCAGATGGCGCGGGTGATCGTGCATGTGCGTCGCATCCGCCTGTTACACCCGGGTAGTGGCCCGCTGCCTTTGGCCATCCGCCAACAGCGCACGATCGACCTGCCAGTGGGCGCCGAAGTGGCGTTCGGCATGCTCGAAGCCGCCGTGCGCGAACTGCCCCGGGCGCGGGTAACCGAGTCCGCCCATGACAGCCTCCAGCTCTTCGCCGCCGTGCCGCGCCGCCTCCGCGACCAGGGGGAGCAACGCGTTTCGCATCCGCGCCATCGCCTGGCCGTGGATCACGTGAGCGCGCAGGTGGTGGGTGATGACGAGGCCTCGTCCATCCGCCTTCTTTGCGAACCGGCGACCGATCCATGGATGGACCTGCTGTTCGTCGACGACGGTGCGAACATCGACAATGCCGACTCCATTGCCCGCGCGCTGAACCGCCGGGTGCGCGAAAGCCGGCGACAGGAACGCGAGGAGATGCGCGAAGTGCGCGCCGCGCGTGAGCTGGCGCTGGCACGCCTGAACCTGCTCAATGCCCAGGTGGAACCGCATTTCCTCTACAACACGCTGGCCAGTGCGCAGCTCCTTACCCGCTCATCCCCGGCCAAGGCCGACGAGATGCTGGGCAACCTGATCACCTACCTGCGCCGCTCGCTTCCGCAAGACGGGAATTTCGTCGCGCCGCTGGCGCGCGAGGTGGAACGCGCGCGTTCATACCTTGAGATCATGAAGGTGCGCATGGGCGAGCGGCTCAATATCGAGATCGACGTACCGGCGGACCTGGAAGGTGTCCGGCTGCCGGCGATGATGCTGCAGACCCTGGTGGAGAACGCCATCCGCCACGGCCTGGAGCCGCGCGAGGCCGGCGGCACGGTGTGGATCAACGCCCGGGGCGGCAACGTCATGGGCAAGGTCACTATCAGCGTGGCCGACGACGGCGAGGGCTTGCGCGAGGACAGTTCGGGCACCGGCGTGGGTTTGCGCAACATCACCGAGCGCCTGGCACTTACCTATGGTGCCACCGCCAGCCTGCGCGTCACGGCCAATATTCCCCGCGGCATCGTGGCCAGCATCGAGATCCCGCGGGAGATCCCGGCGGAGGACGCGTCATGATCGACTGTATCGTTGCCGACGACGAAGAACTGCTGCGCGAGGCGCTCGTGGCCCAGCTGCGCGAGGCCTGGCCTGCACTGGAGATCCTGGCAACCGCCGATTCCGGTCCTGATGCGCTCGAGGCGATCGCCACGCACAAGCCCGCTTATGCGTTCCTGGATATCCGCATGCCTGGCATGACCGGGCTGGAAGTTGCGATGGCGCTTCCTGAGGTAAGCCCTGCAACCCTGCCGGTATTCGTCACCGCGTACGACCAGTACGCCGTCAATGCCTTCGAGGCCGGCGCGGTGGATTATCTGCTCAAGCCGGTGGAGCGCGAACGCCTGGATGCCACGGTGCGCCGGCTGCAGGGACGCCGCACGCCGTCCATGGACGAAGCGCAGCGGCGCGGTGCGGTGCTCGATCAGTTGAATGCAGCCACCCCGGCCTCGGTGGTCTCGCCGCTGGTGTGGATCACCGCCAGCGCCGGCCGCGAGACCAAGCTGATCATGGTCAGCGATGTGGTCTGCTTCCGCGCCAACCACAAATACACCACGGTGGTGACGGCGCAGGGCGATGCGGTGATCCGTACCTCGATCAGGGAATTGCTCGACCGGCTCGATCCGCGGCTGTTCCGCCAGGTGCATCGTTCGACCATCGTGAACCTGGCCCAGGTGGTCTCGGTGATCCGCCACGATGCGGGCAATGGCTCGCTGCGTCTGAAAGGGCGCGAGGAAACCCTGCCGGTGAGCCAGGGCTACATGTCGCTGTTCCGCCAGATGTAGCGTGTGGTGGCTTCGTGGGGAGGCGTCGGGTGGGTTGTGGGGAAGAGCCAAGCGACTTCCGTTTTCCGACACCGAAGTGACCTGTCGGGCCGCGCGCAGCCTTTCTACACGCGGCATTTGGTCTCACGCACCTCAAGGGTCGGAGGAGAGGGGGCGGTGGTCACCCTGGGAGCGCTTCCGCAGGAGGGCAAAGCCCGACGAGGACTTAGCGACCAGGGTGACCACCGCCCCCTCCCACGCCTCTTACCCCAGAGGTCGCAGCCCCAACGCCACAGTAGGCCACAGCTCGGAAACGGTGGGATGGATGGGGACGGCCCAGCGCAGGTCATCGACGGTGCGGCCGGAGCTCATCATGTCCAGGACGCCGTGGATGGCTTCGTCGCCGCCGATGCCGAGGATCGCCGCGCCCAGGATGAGGCGCGTCTTCGCGTCGGCAATGAGCTTCATCATGCCGGTGGTCTCGCCCATTTCCGTGGCACGGCCCACCCGCGACATCGGCCGCACCGACACCAGCACGTCGTGGCCTGCCTGGCGCGCCTGCGCTTCGTTCATGCCGACCCGGCCCAGTGGCGGATCGACGTACAAGGCATAGCCGGGGACGCGTTGCGACAGGCGGCGGTCGTCGCCATCGAGCAGGTTCGCAACGACAATCTCGAAATCGTTGTAGGCGGTGTGGGTGAACGCGCCGCGGCCATTGCAGTCGCCCAGCGCCCAGATACCCGGCACGTTGGTGGCGAGCGTGTCGTCCACTTCGATGTAGCCACGCTCGTTCACGCAGATGCCGGCGGCATCCAGGCCCAGGTCATCGGTGTTCGGACGTCGTCCGGTGGCCAGCAATACATGGCTGGCCACGATGTCCGGGGCGCCTTCGGTGCAATCCACCCGGGCCGAGATGCCTTCGGCATCGGGCTTCAGCGCGATGCAGTTGGCACTGGTACGCATGGCGATGCCTTCGGCCTGCAGCATCTGTCTGATCGCATCGCAGATGTCGGCGTCTTCGCGGGGCAAGAGGTACGGCTGCCGTTCGATCACCGTTACTTCGCTGCCGAAGCGGCGGAACATCTGGGCGAACTCCAGCCCGATGTAGCTGCCCCCGACGATAGCCAGGTGCCGGGGCAGTGTCTCCAGTTGCAGGATCGAGACATTGGTGAGGTAGGGGATGTCTTCCACCCCGGGAAAGTCCGGGATCGCGGCGCGGCCTCCTACATTGAGGAATACCTGCGGTGCTCGGATGCGGCGGCCGTCGATGTCGAGCGTATCCCTGGAAACAAACCTTGCATGGCCACGGATCAACTCGACGCCTTCGGTACCGCCAAGCCAGGTTTCGTTCCCCGTTCTTGCCTTGTCTACCACCGCATGCGCGCGGGCCATCGCCACGGGCAGGCGAAAGGGGCCCGGTGAACCCACCTCTACGCCGTATTCGTTGGCGCGCGCTACCTGGCGCGCCACCCGCGCACTGGCGACCAGGGTCTTGGTGGGCATGCAGCCGGTGTTGACGCAGGTGCCGCCCACCAGCTTTCTTTCAACGATCGCCACGCGCTTACCGGCCTTTGCCAGGCGCACGGCCAGCGAGGGGCCGGCTTGCCCGGCACCCACGACGATGGCGTCGAAGTCTTGTACCGGAGAATCAGCCATGGCCGAGGCAGCAGACGATGGCAAGGCCACCGGCAATGGCAACAAGATCTTCGATGATCGCGGCGGGGCGATCACTGCCGAAGGCCCGGGCCATGCCGGCGCGCGCCGCGGCGCCGCCCAGCGTGCCGATGACCGCACCGACCACGCCAGCGATCAACCCTTCCCACAGCATGCCCGCGGCAAGCCCCAGGGCCGCGCCGCAATAGCCGCCCACGATCACGCGCGTGGCGAACTGCACCGGTACCTTGCGGCTGGGCGTGGTCGGCAGCTGGTCGGTGAACAGCTCGCCCATGGCCAGCAGGGTGAAGATCCACGGCGTCCACTTCCAACCCATGAAGGCCAGGGCGGTGCCATCGAGGTGAACCCACCCGAACTGCGCGGCCCAGGCCAGCACGGCGGGCGCAGTCATGGCCCGGAGGCCCGCGACGATGCCCAGGAGCAGGGCGGCGATGATCACGATCATGGCGTTTGTCCTTGCAGGCTATGTTGTCGTTCGGAGTCTACATGCCGGCCACGGGCTTAAGGGATCATCCAAAAGTTTAGAATTCCAGCCGGTAGGCCACCTTCACCAGGGCCTGCTCGACCTGGCGCAGGTCGAAGCTGTGGCGGAAATTCCCGCTCGCGTCGGTGGTGGCCGGGTCATCGTCGTAGCCGCCGCGGTTGTAGACGATGTAGAGATCCGACAGCGGCGCGATCTCGTAGCGGTAGCGCACCTGGAACCCCAGGTTGCGCACGCCGAAGTCGGCCACCGGCTCATCGGTGGGGATCCGGCTGCCATTGGGCGCCACCTCATAGGCCTGGCGCAGGTGTGCTCCCACGCCCAGGGCCTGCAGTTTCAACCGCAACTCCTGGTTGCCGCCGAAGTTGAGGTTGATGCCCGAGTCCAGGCCAATGGTGCGGCCGTCGAACGCGCCCACCAGGTTGCCCTTGCCCTGCCATATCGTCCAGTACGGGTCCGATTCATAGCTGGCGCCAGTAAAGAAGCTCAGCGCGTCGTTCACGTAGAACGTGGGCACGAACTTGAACATGTAGCCCAGCCGGTGCGCGCCGGTAATCGGGTTGCCGGTAATCTCGCCTTTCGATTCGAAGCTCCAGTTACCCACGCGCGGGCGCGTCCGCTGGTACATCAGGGTGACGTTGGGCGGAAGCCGCATCGGATTGCCGCCGCGGGTGAGGAGGTCGTCATAGGCGGCGGCGTCGATGTTCAACTGCCAGATTTCCTCGCCGCCATCGCGGCGCAGGCTGTCGCGGATGATGCGCAGCTGGCGTTCGATGTTCAGCCCCTGGGTGTTGTCCGAGGCGATGATGCGGTAATGCCAGGTGTGAGAGGAGTACGCCGAATCGGCCGGGAGGCCGGTTATCCGCTGCCTCACTTCATAATGCAGGTACCCGAACGCGTTGCGCGGCAGGTAACCGAAGTCGTTGAGCTCCAGGTGGTTGCCGAAGTACATGCCCAGCCATTGCTGGGTCCATACCGGATTCATCTCATAGTCGACCACGGTCGTGGCGCCCAGCCCCGAGGATCCCATCCCTGGCTCATCGATCTTGCTGCCCACGACATTGCTGGTAATCGAGAAATGATCGTTGGGCTTCCAGCGATGGTCGATGCCCAGCACGTTGGCATCGCGGTCATGGAACGGATCACCCACATGGGTTGCCAGCATGCCAAGGCTCTGGTCGCCGTAGTCCTGCAGCAGGCGCAACGCACCGAATGTGCGCCCTTCGTCGCCTTTCTCTTGCGCTGCGAGCACGCCGTAGCTCGTGCTGCCCAGGCTGCCATTGAGCTTCACGGCGCCTGCGATGTCCGCGGGTCCGGTGCCATCGGGCTTCAGGCCACCCACCCGGCGCGTGTACACCAGCTGGGTGTAGTCCTCGAGCAGGCTGAAGTCGAAGATGCCCTGGTTCTCGGTGAAGAACGGCCGCTTGTCGGTGAAGAATGTCTCTTCGGGGGTGAAATTCACCACCAGGTCGTCGCTCTCCACCTGGCCGAAGTCCGGGTTGATGGTGGCGGTGAGCTGGGTCTGGCCATTGGGTTTCCACACCAGGTCCGCGCCCTGCTGGAACGAGGTGCCGCCGTGGACGCGGTCGTTGGTGGCCACCAGGTACGGCGTCACGGCGAACAACGACTGCGAATAGGCCGGCAACTCGACCTTGGCGAAGTCCGACAGGAACCTCGGGCGGTCCACGCTTGCGGTGGGCCAGGACATGCGCTCGCCGCTATAAGCCACCACGCGGTCCAGGTACAGGCCGATCGTGCGGGTGCCGCTGGCTACCGAGCGCATCGGCGCTATGTACCAGGGAATAAGCACCTCCACCGACCAGCCGTCGGCGTCCTGCGTGGTGGCGCTGTCCCAGCGGCCGTCCCAGTCATAGCTGAAGGTATTCTCGCCGGTGATGATTTCATCGGCCACGCCACCGGTGGATGTCACCTCGAAGTCATAACCGGTGCGGCCATCGCCGTTGAAATCGATCATCACGTTGATGCGGTCCACCAGGGCTTCCTCGTCCCGGCGCGTGTGCTGCGTGGTGCGCGGTACGCCGGGCGGCTGGGTGGCGCGGATGGCGATCGCCAGGCCCTTGGGCGTGGACATGACCCAGGCTTCGGTGGGCAGGCTGCCCGGGTTCCGGGTGAGGGGCTGGGTATCGCGAAAGTCGGTGATGTGGCGGGCACCTGCCCACTCGGCGGGATCGATGCGGCCATCGATCTGGATATCCGTGGCGGTGGCGGCTCCAGCCGCCAGCAGTAGCGCGATGAGAACGAAAGTACGGAAGAACATGCGGCATCCATGGGGAAAACTCATGCAATGGGATGAACGCCGCCCGTAAAAGGTTACGCATGACTGATGGCCTAGGTTGAAATGTCCTTGTCATTTAGGCGACTTACGGTGGTCTGCTCGACAGGCAATCAAACGATATTTCCCATGGATAATTCCCGACGCCGTTTCCTGGGCGTCGCCGGCGGACTCGCCGGTGCATGCGTTTTCGTCGATACATTGCGCGTGGCCCAGGCGATGGATATGCCGATGGCCATGCCGATGAAGCAACGGATGGCCATGCCAGCCCTGGCCGCGCCGAACGTGCCGCTGGTGAACCCGGTGACCATGGCAAAGTTCGTCGATGCCCTGCCGGTGCCGCCGATCGCCGTGCCCACGGGCAAGCGTGCCCACGCTGCGTTCGGAGGCCGGCAGCTGCCGCTCTACCGCATGCCGATGCGGGCATTCAGTGCCAGGGTGCACCGGGATCTGCCGCCGACACCGCAATGGGGTTACGCAGGGTCCACGCCGGGCCCCACGATCGTGACGCGCCGCGGCGAGCCGGTACTGGTGGAATGGGCCAACGAGCTTCCCGCCCGGCATTTCCTGCCCATCGACCACGGTATTCACGGCGCGGAGAAATCAAAACCCGACGTTCGCACCATCACCCATGTGCACGGCGCGCGCGTTTCCGCGCCGAACGACGGTTGGCCTGAAGACTGGTACGTGCCGGGTAAATCGTTGACCGCCCTCTACCCGGGTGACCAGGACGCCACCACCTTGTGGTACCACGACCACGCCATGGGCATCACGCGGTTGAACATCTACGCGGGCCTGTTCGGCAGCTTCCACGTGCACGACGATGACGAGCAAGCCCTGGGGCTGCCCTCGGGCGAGTTCGACATTCCGTTGATGCTCTACGATCGCCTGCTTGCCAAGAGCGGCAAACTTTATTACCCGGTATCGGACGACCCCGAGGCGCCCTGGGTGTCCGAATGCCGCGGCGACGCGGTGCTGTGCAACGGCAAGCTGTATCCGTATCTTGAAGTGGAGCCGCGCCGCTACCGCCTGCGGCTGATCAACGCGGCCAATACCAGCTTCTTCAATCTGTCGCTGTCACATGGCAAACCGTTCCAGCAGATCGGCAGCGACCAGGGACTGCTGGCAGCGCCCACCGATCGCCTGAGTATCGAACTTTACCCGGCCGAACGCGCCGAGGTGATCGTCGACTTCAGCGCTTATGCGGGCCAGTCGGTGCAGCTACGCCACCAGGCCGATGGCATCGTCGAGTTCCGCGTTCGTGCCAAGGGTCGCCGCGATACCTCGGTGGTGCCGGCGGCGTTGCGGCAGGTCCAGCGCATCGATCCATCCACGGCGGTGCAGGACCGCGTGCTTGCGCTGGGCGAGCAGGACGATTCGGGCGGCAATCCGATGACGATGCTGCTCGATGGCAAGATGTGGA
Organism: Pinirhizobacter sp.; assembly: GCF_035317885.1. Classification (GTDB taxonomy): domain Bacteria; phylum Pseudomonadota; class Gammaproteobacteria; order Xanthomonadales; family Rhodanobacteraceae; genus Pinirhizobacter. The sequence goes on along the minus strand of NZ_DATHFX010000260.1, from coordinate 452 downwards.
GCGATCCGATCAGCGAAAAACCCAAGAAGGGCACGGTTGAGACCTGGACGTTCGTCAACGTGACGGGCGACGCGCATCCCATCCACCTGCACCTTGTGCGCTTCCAGGTACTGGAGCGCCGTCCGTTCGACCTCTTCGCGTGGAATGCCCGCAAGGAACTGAAGTTCACCGGGCCATCCATCCCACCGGCCGCGCACGAAGCCGGCTGGAAAGATACCGTGCGCTGCGACCCTGGGATGGTTACCCGCATCATCACGCGCTTCGACGGCGAGCCAGGCAAGTACGTCTGGCACTGCCATTACCTTGAGCACGAAGACAACGAGATGATGCGCCCCTACGAATTGGTAGGGTGAGCCGCTGCGAGGGTTGGGGGTCAGAGTAATAACTCTGACCCCCTTTTTTTTGTTGCGCTCGCAACGATTGTTCGCAATAACTTGCGTTGACACGTGAAC
>NZ_DATHFX010000259.1:0-3599 GCF_035317885.1 Pinirhizobacter sp. | reverse complement strand
CCAACCTTGTGGCGCTTCAAGGCGGACAGGATAGGCTTGATATGCAACATGCGCGTGCCCTCAGTTGCTCTTCAGTTGCCAGGCAGGCTGGATCTGCGCGGCTCGCCAGGTGGGATAGAACGACGCAAGCACGGCGGCGAGGATCGCAGCACCCACGGTGCAGGCCACCAGCGATACGTCCAGGGTAGCCAGGCGGGCGATCTGCGGATCGAACAGCAGGTCGATGCTCCATACGCCGACGCCGGTCAGCAGCACGCCGAGCAGGCCGCCGGCCAGGCCGACCGCCCCTCCCTCGACCAGGAATTGCGCATGGATGTCGCGACGCGAGGCACCCAGGGCGCGCCGCACGCTTACCTCCGAGGCGCGCCGCATGAACTTCGCCAGCAGCAGGCCGACCGTGTTGACCAGGCAGATCAGCAGGAAGCCGAACGAGACGTAGAGCGAAAGCGTGGTCTCGGGCGGTATCACGCGTTGGTAGTCCAGCCACTGCGGCACGTTGCGCAAGCGGACGTTGGGCGCCCAACCGAAGCGGCCGGCGCGTTGCTGCTCCTGGGCATACCCGTGCAGGTACTGGCGATAGGCGGCGGCCTCGGCGGCGCTGGGAAGCTCAACCCAATAGAGCAGCCACGTGCAGCCTGAGCGCACGAAGGCGTCCCAGCCATTGCCATAATTTTCGCCCGGGCAGCTGGTGTTGCCCCGGGTGATCAGTTGTTGGTCCACGGCGCGGCTCATTGGTATGAACAGCTCGATCGCGTCGTCGAAGGGGCCGCTGCTGATAGGGTCGAAATAGCGCGGTGCCGGGTTCCAGGTATCGATGACGCCAGTGATCGTGTAGTCATGGCCGTTGAGTCGGACCTGCCGCCCTACGCTGTCGGCACCATGAAACAGACGCTCGTTGAGCTCGCGCCCGATCACGGCCACCGTGGCCCGCTTCTGGTCGTCCGACGCGGACCACGCCCCGCCGTAGAGGAACGGGATCTCGAACATCGAAAACGCATCGGCGTACACCGCGTAGCTATGGGGTCGTATCGGCGTATCGCCCGGGTCGCCAGGCAGCAAGGAAAGCACCGCGGGATAGAGCACGGTCTGCCTGGGTGCCTTGTGGGCACGGAACAGGGCCATGGCATCGGTATAGTCGATTTCCTGTGGCGGTTCGCCTTTGTCGTTCTTCTGCGGACCGTAGTTGTCGACCTGCACGACGAATAGCTGATTGGATTTCTGCGCTATGGGATTTCCCGACACGGCGCGGAAGATCGAGTAGCTGGTCATCGAAGTGGCTACGCCCACGCCGATGGCGATCACCATTAGCGCGGTAAGCGCCGGGTTGCGGCGAAGGCTGCGCAAGCCGAGTTGAAGGTAGTACGCGAACATTTGATATTCCCTGAAGCAGGAATCGAAGGCGCCGACGGACGCTGGCTCCTAACGAGGGCGCACGCAAACCAGCGTGCTGCAACGCGCGTGCCACCGTCGTTTCCATCGCGATGCTCTTTGAATCCGGGCTATCAAAGCCATCTGGGCGCGCACTATGCCGTCCGCGGACACTGCACGGCGGACACGTGGACAGGTAAGCGAAGGATGAGGCGGACGGGGTAGGGTGAAAATGGTCTTTCGTTCCTACGGGCTTCGATTAAACTGGCGGCCCGGAGAAGACTAAAAGCTTCAAGGAGTCAGATGTTCGTCAGACAGCTGCACTACCTGGTCGCTTTGGCAGAGCACAAGCACTTTGCGCATGCCGCCGAGGCATGCTGGGTTTCACAACCTGCCCTTTCTGCCGGCATCCGACAGCTCGAACGCGAACTCGGCATCATGATCATCCTGCGCGACCGCCGCTTCCAGGGCTTCACGCCCGAAGGCGAACGCGTGCTGGTATGGGCCAGGCAAACCCTGGCTTCGCTCGAAGGCCTTCGCCAGGAGGCAGCGTTGGCCCAGGTGGTGGCCGGTGGCCATCTCGCCATCGGCACGGTGCCTTCTGCGCTGCGTGCGGTGTCGATGCTCGCTGGCGAGTACCGCCGTGCAATTCCCAAGTTGACCCTCGAGGTTTTCTCGCTGAGCACGCGGGACATCCTGCATCGGCTGAAGAACAAGGACATCCACCTGGGGCTGGCGTACGCCGATGGCTGCGATCCGCTGGTATATGAAAGCGTCCAGCTGTACCTCGAACGCTTCGTCCTGGTCTCCAGCGATCGTGCCGGCCTTCCGGGAAAGTCCTCCTACACCTGGGCCGAGGCGGCGCGCGTGCCGCTGTGCCTGTTCAATCACGAAATGCAGAACCGCAAGATCGTCGATGCCGCCTTCCGCCACGCGGGCGTGGTGCCCAACGTGGTGGTGGAAACCAATACCCTCACCGTGCTCTACGAGGAGGTGCGCAGCGGCGAGGTTTGCAGCATCGCGCCGGTGAGCGCGCTGCCCGATTACCTCCTTGCCAGCGGAATAAGCATCCGCCCGATCGAGCCACAGCAGGTGTCGCCGATGAGTTTGCTGCGGTTGCGCGAGGAATCCCCGCCCGCCATCGTTGCCGCCGCATGGGACATGGCGCCGATGATGGACCTTCAGGGAAGGCTCGACCACGTGCTCGAGGCCGCCGCCCCCCGTACCGTCTGATAAGCAAACCTGTTGCAACGCAGCAGGAGTTGATAAGCGCGGCTTATCACCGGATACCCATAAACGATTGGCGACTCGTTCCAATGCGGGACCAGACGCCCGGGGCCACGTGCACCGACACGTCAGTTCCCACAGGAGAATTCCATGGCCAAGGTCCTTTGCGTCCTCTATCCCGATCCCGTCGCCGGTTACCCCCCGGAATACGCCCGTGACGATATTCCTGTCATCAAGGGTTATCCCAACGGCCAGACGGTGCCGTCGCCCAAGGGCGACCTCGGCTTCAATCCCGGCGACCTGATCGGCTGCGTCTCGGGCGAACTGGGCCTGCGCAAATACCTGGAAGCCAACGGCCATGAGCTGGTGGTGACCAGCGACAAGGAAGGCGCCGACTCGGTGCTGGACAAGCACCTGCCCACCGCCGACGTGGTGATCTCGCAGCCCTTCTGGCCGGCCTACCTCACGGCCGAGCGCATCGCCAAGGCAAAGAACCTGAAACTCGCCATCACCGCCGGCATCGGTTCGGACCATGTGGACCTGAAAGCCGCCACCGAGCACGGCCTGACCGTGGCCGAGGTGACCTTCTCCAACAGCATCAGCGTGTCCGAGCACGTGGTGATGATGGCGCTGTCGCTGGTGCGCAACTATCTACCCTCGCACCAGATCGCCAACAACGGTGGCTGGAACATCGCCGATTGTGTCAGCCGCAGCTACGACATCGAAGGCATGCACTTCGGCACGCTGGCCGCCGGTCGCATCGGCCTGGCCGTGTTGCGTCGCATGAAGCCGTTCGACGTGCACCTGCACTATTACGATCCGCACCGCCTGTCGCCGGAGATCGAGAAGGAACTGAACGTGACCTTCCACGAGACGCCCGAGTCGCTGCTGAAGGTGTGTGACATCGTCAACTTGCAGATGCCGCTTTATCCATCCACCAAGGGCATGTTCGACGACAAGATGTTCGGCCTGATGAAGCGCGGTTCGTACCTGATCAATACCGC
>NZ_DATHFX010000258.1:0-7745 GCF_035317885.1 Pinirhizobacter sp. | reverse complement strand
ACTCAGTGAAGTCGCAACGGTGTCGTGATAGCGCTCGGAACTGCGCTTGAACACCCGGTTGAACGGCCGGAATATCCAGCCCAGCGAGCGATCCATGATCTGCGTCAGCTTGTCCTTCGGCGCATCGTGCGAGCGCAGCAGCACCGCCGCCAGCGCTGGCGAAAGCGTGAGAGAGTTCAGAGCCGAGATCACGGTCGAAATCGCAATGGTGACCGCGAACTGTTTGTAGAACTGGCCGGTGACTCCGGAAAGAAATGCCATCGGCACGAACACCGCGCACAGCACCAGCGCGATCGCCACGATCGGTCCAGACACCTCTTTCATCGCCTGGTGTGCTGCCGCACGCGGATCCAGCCCATGTTCGATATTGCGCTCGACGTTCTCCACCACGACGATGGCATCGTCGACCACGATACCGATCGCCAGCACCAGACCGAACAGGGTCAACGTGTTGATCGAGTAACCCAGCAGGTACAACCAGGCGAAGGTGCCCACGATGGAAACCGGTACTGCAACCAGCGGAATGATTGACGCGCGCCAGCTCTGGAGGAAAAGGATCACGACCAACACGACCAGGATCACCGCTTCGAACAGCGTGTGCTGGACGGCGCGAATCGATTCACGCACAAATACGGTCGGATCCCACTGGGCACGATAAGCCACGCCGGCAGGAAAACTGTGGGACAGTTCATCCATTTTCGCGTACACCGTATTGGCGACGCCAATTGCGTTGGCACCTGGCGAGAGGAAGATGCCGGTCGTCGCGGTGCTCTTGGTGTCGATCTGCGCGTGCAAGGTATAGTCGCTGGCGCCCAGTTCCACCCGCGCGACCTCCGAAAGGCGCGTGATCTGGCCGTTCGCCCCATTCTTCACCACGATATTGCCAAACTCCTGTTCGCTGCGCAGGCGGCCTCGCACATTGATGGAGATCAGAGAATCCGTGGTTTTTGGCGAAGGTTCAGCGCCGAGTTGACCGGCCGAGACCTCCACGTTCTGTTCGCGTATCGCACTGATCGCGTCACCGGCGGTCAGTCCGCGCGAAGCAAGCTTGTCCGGGTCGAGCCAGATGCGCATGGCGTAATCGCCTGCACCATACAGCTCTACGTCGCCGATGCCAGGGATGCGAGACAGCTCGTCTTTGACGTGCAGCGTAAGGTAATTGCGCAGATACAGGGTGTCATAGCGACCATCTGGCGAATACAGTCCCATGTACATCAGTGGCGTAGGCGACTGTTTCTGAGTGGTCACACCATACTGGCGCACCGCATCCGGCAATCGCGAGAGTGCCTGACTCACGCGGTTCTGGACGCGCACGGCAGCCGTGTCTGGATCCACGCCGGGTAGGAAGGTGACGACCACCTGCAAGCTGCCATCGGAACCAGCGACCGACTTCATGTACATGATGCCTTCGACGCCGTTGATTGCCTCCTCCAGCGGTTCCGACACGGAGTCAGCGATTTCCTTGGGGTTGGCGCCCGGGTACGTCGCGTGCACGATCACACTGGGGGGAACCACCTCCGGGTACTCGCTTACCGGCAGTATGGGAATGGCAATTAGTCCGACCGCAAAGATGATGATGGACAGTACGATCGCAAAGATCGGCCGCTCAATGAAAAATTTTGAAAAGTCCATGGGTGAGGCCCTCGTCAGTTCATCGCCGTCTGCGTATCCGACAAGGCGGAATCCATGGCGACGTCGTGTGGTTTGACCGGCGCACCGGGGAAGAAGATTTTCTGTGTGCCATCGACAACGACCTTGTCACCCTCGGCCAATCCCGACTCCACCACGCGTAACCCGTTAACGATGCGACCAAGTTGCACGTCCTTGCGCACCGCCGTGTCTTTAGATCCCAGCACGTAGACGTACTTGCGATTCTGGTCAGTAAGCACGGCCCGGTCGCTGATCAAAAGTGCCTTGTACTGTCCGCGGGCATCCAGTTCCACGCGTGCGAACAGACCCGGCGTAAATTGATGTGCGTGATTGGGGAGAATGGCGCGCGCACGCAACGTGCCCGTGGCCGGGTCGACCTGATTGTCCAGGAAGTCAACTGTGCCCAGGTGCGGATAGTCCGCTTCATTGGCCAGACCCACGCGCACTGGGCTGCCCTGCGCTGTACGCCCTTGTTGACGCATCAGGGAGCTGTAGTGCAGGTAACTTTGTTCATCGCAGTCGAAATACACATATACCGGATCTTGCGACACCAACATGGTGAGCAATGTCTGATCGGCCTGGGCGAGATTGCCTGCGGTGAGCATGGCGCGGCTGGTGCGGCCGCTGATGGGGGCGCGTATTTCGGTGAAGCTCAGATTGAGCTTGGCCGTAGCCGCCGCAGCCTGTGCTGTTTGCACGTCGGCGTTACCCTGATCGTAGTCGGCACGGCGAGCCTCGAACTCCTCATGGGAAATGGCCGCAGACTGCATGAGACTTTGCGCGCGCTTGTACTGCAATTGCGCGCGCTGCGCGGTAGCTTGGGCGTGCGCGAGCTGCGCCGTGGCGCTGTCCAATGCGTCCTGATAAGGGCGTGGATCGATCACGAACAGGATATCGCCCTGCTTGACCTCATCGCCCTCCGTATACGCCACGCGTTGAACGTAACCGCTGACACGAGGGCGAATCTCCACCGTGCCGATCGCGGAGACCCTGCCATTAAATTCATCCCATTCGTGTACCTGGCTGGATTTCACCACGGCCACACTGACATCCGGCGCTGGCGGCGCGGCTGCCGTGGTAGATGCGTCGCCGCCGCGGCATCCACTGAGTGATAGAGCGAGAGCACCCGTGGTGCCCAGCACGTAGGAAATCCTACTGAGACGCCTGCGTGTCCCAGATATCTGCATGGTGAACATGAGCACTACCTGCGAGGTATGTATCGGAGTACGCTAATCTCCGCCCCGACGTTATCCGGGTAAAGTAGTGACGTTACACGGGTATAATGACTAATAGGTTCTGTATGTTCATTACGACCGACAATTCGCTTGGTATCTATCTCAAGGACCGTCGCACCAAACTCGATCCCGCGGCCTTTGGTCTTGTAGGGACGCGCCGGCGAACGCCCGGCCTGCGGCGCGAAGAAGTGGCTCAACGCGCTAACGTCAGCACCACGTGGTACACGTGGCTTGAACAGGGGCGGGGCGGGGCGCCCTCAGCCGATGTAGTCGATCGCATTGCGCACGCCTTGATGCTGACAGACGTCGAGCGCGAACATGTCTTTCTCCTCGCGCTTGGCCGTCCACCCAAGGTTCGCTATCAGGCTCCTGAAGGCGTTACCCCTCGACTACAGCGCATACTTGACGCACTAGTACTCAGCCCGGCCATCGTAAAGACGCGCACCTGGGACATCGTTGCATGGAACCGTGCCGCCACGGTGGTGCTTGCCGACTATGCCGCGCTTCCGGTTGAGCAGCGAAATGTACTTCGCCTCCTGTTTGGCAATCCCCATATTCGAGAGCGGCAACTTCACTGGGAAAGCCTCGCACGATTTGTCGTGGCCGCGTTCCGGGCCGATGCGGCGCGAGCTGGAGCCTCAAAAGAAGCTGAGGCACTCATTGATGAATTGAGTCGCAACAGCCCCGAATTCGCGAAGATGTGGAGTGACCACGATGTTTGCCATTATGGAGAGGGCATCAAACATCTTAGGCACCCTGACGTTGGAATGATCGCTATGGAGTTTTCATCCTTTGTGGTGGATGGACGATCCGATCTCAGCATGGTGGTCCACAACCCGGTGACACCTGAGGATGCGGACAAGGTGCGTCGGCTGATCGAACAGCAAGCCCTAGCATTGCCATGATCTGAATGCAATCGCTCCGCGCCAAAGGTCGGCGCATGTTGTACGTGGAGTCTGTGCTGCTTGCGAAAAGGCTGATCGAACGGGTCGGCGCGCCCATGATCGTGGTAACACTGACGGAACGCATCCTGCTGCGCCGATTCGCTCTGACACGACAGTTTCTGGGTCTGGGTGGTGGCGCCTAAGTTGGCTGAATGCTGACGTTGGACGAGTCTAGGAGACATGGTTCGCCACGTCGGACCGACGAAAACGCAAGGGCCGCCCACTGGCGGCCCTTGGGGGAGATCCTTTCTTGATCAACCACTCAGCTTCCGGGGCGTTTGCTACCAAATAGCGCCCGAAGAAGAAAAAGGCGGCCTTCGGGCCGCCTTTTTCATGGGGTCTACAGTTCGACCGACGCTGCGTGCTCGCGCGTGGCAGAGAACCGCACGTCGGGCCAGCGCTCCTGGGCCAGTTGCAGGTTCACGCGGGTGGGGGCCAGGTACACCAGTTCGCCGGCGCCATCCACGGCCAGGTTCATGGCGTTCTTCTCGCGGAACTCGGCAAGCTTCTTCTCGTTGTCGCAGTGGACCCAGCGCGCCGTGGCCACCGATACCGTCTCGAAGCTGGCGTCGACGTTGTATTCGTCCTTCAGGCGATAGGCCACCACGTCGAACTGCAGCACGCCCACGGCGCCGAGCACCAGTTCGTTGGACATCAGCGGCCGGAAGAACTGCGTGGCGCCTTCTTCCGATAGCTGCGCCAGGCCCTTCTGCAGCGCCTTCATCTTCATCGGGTCGCGCAGGCGCGCGCGGCGGAAGAGTTCCGGGGCGAAATTCGGGATGCCGGTAAATGACAGCGGTTCGCCCTCGGTGAAGGTGTCGCCGATGGTGATGGTGCCGTGGTTATGCAGGCCGATGACATCGCCGGGATAGGCCTTCTCCACGATCTCGCGGTCCGACGCCATGAAGGTAAGCGCATTGGCGATACGCACCTCCTTGCCGGTGCGGGTCTGCTGCATCTTCATGCCGGCGGTGTAGGTGCCCGAGCAGACGCGCATGAAGGCCACGCGGTCGCGGTGGGAGGGGTCCATGTTGGCCTGGATCTTGAACACGAAGCCGGTGAGTTTTTCCTCGGCCGGTTCCACCGTGCGGGTGAGGGTATCGCGCGCCTTCGGGCCCGGGGCGTGGTCGACGAAGAAGTCCAGCAGCAGCTGCACGCCGAAGTTGTTCACCGCCGAGCCAAAGAACACCGGCGTCTGCTTACCCGCCAGGTAGGTATCCATGTCGAAGGGATTGGACGCGCCAAGCACCAGGTCCAGTTCGTCGCGGACTTCCTTCAACTCCGCAACGCCGACCCGCTCGGCCAGCCCCGGGGCGTCGAGCCCCTTGAAGATGGTGGAATCCTGGCGGGTGAAATTCTTGCCCGTTTCGAAGATGTGCACTTCATCCAACAGCACGTGGTACACGCCTTTCAGGCGCGAACCCATGCCGATCGGCCAGGTCAGCGGCGCGCAGGAAATCCCCAGCACCGATTCGACCTCGTCTAGCAGCTCGATCGGCGAACGCCCCTCGCGATCGAGCTTGTTGATGAACGTCATGATCGGCGTGTCGCGCAGCCGGCACACTTCCATCAGCTTAATGGTGCGTTCCTCCACGCCCTTGGCACAGTCGATCACCATCAGCGCCGAATCCACCGCGGTAAGCACCCGGTAGGTATCCTCGGAGAAATCCGCATGCCCCGGCGTGTCCAGCAGATTCACGATGCATTCGTTGTACGGAAACTGCATCACCGACGACGTCACCGAAATCCCGCGCTCCTTCTCCAGCGCCATCCAGTCCGACGTCGCATGCCGCGCCGCCTTGCGGCTCTTCACCGACCCCGCCATCTGGATCGCACCCCCAAACAGCAACAGCTTTTCAGTCAACGTGGTCTTGCCCGCGTCAGGATGGCTGACAATGGCAAAGCTGCGACGACGACGGGTTTCGGCCAGATGGCTGGACATGGGCTTCAAGGACAGGCAGGGATAACCGCCTATTCTACCGCGTCGCCCGGAGGGGTGCCTGGGGGTGGGGTGGGGAGCCCCGGGCACCCCTCCCCACCCCCAGGCACCCAGGCACAGGTGGACTGAGAGCAGCGCGGTCCTTGGCGTAACGGCCTTTCCCGGCCGAAGGAGAACGCAAAATGGCACCCATCGACAACGGCAACTGCAGGCAGCCCATCCCGGCTCTCCTCACGGCCCACCCACCACGTCCGGGGGAGCGGCCGGGTGTCGTTTTCGGAACGCTTCCGCAGGGAGGCGAAGGCCGACCGAGGACTTAGTGAAGAAAACGACACCCGGCCGCTCCCTCCCCGCACCGCCCCGGAAGGCCAGACGTTTAGACGTCCAGACGTCCGTTGACAACGCGGCGGAGGGGGCGTAGCCTCGGTTCCACTCATCGAGACCGGCTGAGGGACAGGCCCTTTGAAGCCGGGGCAACCTGCGGGAATACCGCGACGGTGCCAACTCCTGCGGAGCGCCGCCTGGCGCAAGCCGATAGATGAGGATGCCGTTGGCGCGGGGTTCCCGTGGCCGGTTGGCAGCCTCCGGCGCTTCGCAAGAGCTCGAGCTTTTTACTGGAGCCTTGCATGCCCGCCGAACCCGCCACGGTTTTCCCCATTCCCGCCACGGTTGCCGCTCCGGCAGTCCGCGATTTTTCCTCGCAGCGGGGAAGTCGCGAGATCCACCTGGAGCCGAAGTATGGCCAGGGCGCCTGCCGCGCCACGGTCCGCTATCTCTGGACGGGCGCGCCGGGTGCCCCCACGGTGATCGTTCAGGGCGGGATCTCGGCCGACCGCGACGTCTGCGCCAGCGCCGGCCAGGCCAACGGCTGGTGGAGCGAGCTTGTCGGTGAGGGCGCCGCCATTGACCTCACGCAATGCCGGGTACTGAGCATCGACTACCTGGTGCCGTCCGACCTCGCCGGCACCTCGGCGGTGTCAAGCGAAGACCAGGCCGATGCCCTGGCCGCGCTCGTCGACGACCTGGGGATTGGCCGCGTGCTGGCTTTCGTCGGTGCCTCCTATGGCGCGATGACGGGCCTGGCCTTCGCGGCCCGCCATCCGGGCAAGCTTCGCCGCCTCATCGCGCTGGCCGGCGCGCACCGGCCCCACCCGCTGGCCACGGCCCAGCGGTCGGTGCAGCGCGGCATCGTCCGCCTGGGCCTGGAATCCGGCCAGGTCGACCAGGCCCTGAACCTCGCCCGCCAGCTGGCCATGACCACCTACCGCGGCGCCGAGGAATTCTCCCGCCGCTTCGCTGCGGGCCCCGAGTTGCGCGAAGGCCGTTTCCACTTCCCGGTCGAGGACTACCTCGAGCATGCCGGCCGCAGTTTTGTCGCCCGCTTCGATGCCGTCCGCTTCCTGGCGCTGTCCGAGTCGATCGACCTGCACGACATCAGCCCCGAACAGGTGCGTACGCCCACCTCGCTGATCGGCTTCCCGTCCGACCGCCTGGTGCCGCTGGCGGACCTTTGCGAACTGCAACGCCGCCTGGGCGGCACAGCCAGCCTCGACGTGGTTGAGTCCCCCTACGGCCACGATGCCTTCCTCAAGGAAACCACCCGCCTGGCGCCGCTCGTGCGCGAGGCCCTGGAATGTTGTCACGGAGAATATGCATGAGCCCGGCCAGCCCACGTACCCGCGCCGTCCGCGCCGGCATCGAATGCGATACGCAGCATGGCGCGGTGGTCCCGCCGCTGCATCTGTCCACGAACTACAGTTTCGAGGGCTTCGGCAACAAGCGCCGCTACGATTATTCCCGTAGCGGCAACCCCACCCGCGACCTCCTGGCCGAAGCGCTGGCGGAGTTGGAAGAAGGCGTGGGCGCGGTAGTCACGGCTAGCGGCATGGCCGCAGTGGCGCTGGCGCTGGAGATCGTGCCTGCCGGGGCCACGGTGCTGGCGGCCCACGATTGCTACGGCGGCACCTGGCGCCTGCT
>NZ_DATHFX010000257.1:0-4986 GCF_035317885.1 Pinirhizobacter sp. | reverse complement strand
CGCCTGTTCACCGACGGCATCATCAACTTCGGTTACCGCTACCGCCGCCAGAACCCGCAGGACAACTTCGCCTACATTGAACAATTCGATACGTCGGCGGTCTATCCGATTTCCGACCGCTGGCGGGTGCTCGGGCGCTGGGTCTGGTCACGGCGCGATGAGCGCACGCTCGAGGCCCTGGCTGGCGTGGAATATGAAAACTGCTGCATGAAGCTGCGTCTGCTCGGGCGGCATTATGTCAGCAGCATCAACAACACCGTGATCGGGCCGATCCTGGGGCCCGCGACCACACGGAATTCGGTCATGTTCGAGGTTGAATTCAAGGGCTTGGGTACGACCAGCCCACAAATCGATACCCTCCTGCATCGTGATATCCTTGGATATCAATAAAACACTCAACGCGCGCCGCGAGCGGCGCCAGGCAAATCATTCGATGAAGCAGACCCCCGCCCTCCTCGCGCTTGCGCTCGCCATGGCCCTGGTGCCCCAGGCCCAGGCCCAGCTCCTTCCCAGCGCGGGTGCAGGGCAGTCGTCCCAGATGAACGATCCGAACCGCCCGCTCGACAAGATCGTCGCGGTGGTCGAGGAAGACGTCATCCTGCAAAGCGAACTGGACGCCGCCGTGCGTTCGGTACAACAGCAGTACGCGTCGAACCCGCAGCAGCTGCCGCCGGAAAACGTCCTGCGCCGCCAGGTGCTCGAGCGCCTGGTGCTCACCCGCCTGCAGGTGCAGCGCGCCCAGGACCAGGGCATCAAGGTTGCCGACAGCGACATCGACACGGCCATCAACAACGTGGCCCAGCAGAACAAGATGACCGTTGACCAGCTGCGCGCCGCCGTGGCCCAGGACGGCTTCAGCTACGCCGGCTTCCGCCAGCAGATTTCCGAGCAGATCACCGCCCAGCGCCTGCATGAAAGCGTGGTGCGTGATTCGGTGAACGTCACCGATTCGGAAGTGAACAACCTCCTGGCCAGCCCCACCTACAAGGCGGGCGAAGTACATCTGGCGCACATCCAGATCAGCGTGCCCAGTGGCGGCGGCGCCAGCGACATCGCCGCGGCCCAGACCAAGGCCGAGGCCGCCGAGGCCGCCATCAAGGGCGGCATGGACTTCAACGCCGCGGCCATCCGTTATTCCGATGCGCAGGATGCCCTCGAAGGCGGCGACCTCGGTTTCCGCCGCATGGACGAAGTGCCACCGGCGTTTGCCGATGCCATTGCCGGCATGAAGCCGGGCGAAGTGTCGCCGGCGCTGCGCGGTCCCACCGGCTTCCACATCCTGAAGCTGGTGGAACAGCGCGCCCCGCAGAAGCAGATGGTCACCGAATACCACGCGCGCCAGATCCTGATCAAACCGTCCGAGATCGTCACCATGGCCCAGGCCGAAGCCAAGGCCGATGCGATCTACCAGCGCCTGACGGCCAAGAAGGAAGATTTCGCCGCCGTTGCCAAGACCGATTCGAAGGACGAGACCACCGCCAACAATGGCGGCGACATGGGCTGGTTCGCGCAGCAGGCCTGGGGCCAGGCCATCGCCACCCAGATCACCACGCTGAAGGACAACGAGGTATCCAAGCCGTTCCAGACCGATGCCGGCTGGATCGTATTGCAGCGCCTGGGTTCGCGTGACGCCGACCGCACCGACCAGATGGCCCGTGACCAGGCCCGCCAGGCTATCGGCAACCGCAAGGCCGACCAGGCTTACGACGACTACCTCCGCGAACTGCGTTCCACCTCGTACGTGGAAATCGTCGACCCGGCGCTGAAGGACATCGACGCCAACGGCAACGCCGTCGCGCCGCCGAAGACCAACTCGTAACGCACGATGCCTAGCGCGCTGCCCCGGCTCGCCGTCACACCCGGCGAACCGGCCGGGGTCGGCCCTGAATTGATCGCCCACCTGGCCGCAAGCCCGCTCGCGGCCGATTTCGTCGTGATCGCGGACCGCGAACTCCTGCTCGATGCCGCCGGGGCCACCGGCCTGCTGCTCGCGCTCGAGGACGACGATGGCAAGCCGCGCCGCCGTCGCGCGCCGGGCTCGATGCGGATCCGCCACGTTCCCCTGGCCAGCGCCGCACGGCCCGGACACCCGGATCCCGCCAATGCCGGCTATGTGCTCAGCACGCTGAAGCTCGCCGCCGACGGTTGCATGGATGGCAGCTTCGCCGGGGTGGTCACAGGCCCCGTGCAGAAGGGCACCATCAACGATGCCGGCATCGCCTTCAGCGGCCACACCGAGTTCTTCGCCGAACGCGCCGCCTGCGACGTGGTGATGATGCTGGCAAGCCCGGAACTGAAGGTAACGTTGGCCACCACTCATCTGCCGCTCTCGGCGGTGCCCGCTGCGATCACTGAAAGCTTGCTCGAGCGCGTGTTGCGTATTGTCGACCGCGCCTTGCGCGAGCACTTCGGCCTGGCGCACCCGCGCATCGCGGTGCTGGGCCTGAACCCGCACGCGGGCGAAGCAGGCCATCTGGGCCGCGAGGAAATCGAGCGCATCGAGCCCGTGCTGGCGCGGCTGCGCGCGGAGGGCATGGCCCTGCTCGGACCGATCCCCGCCGATACGGCGTTTGTGCCCGCGCAACGCACCAACTACGACGCGGTGCTGGCGATGTACCACGACCAGGCGCTGCCCGTGCTCAAGAGCGAAGCCTTCGACCGCACGGTGAATATCACCCTGGGGTTGCCTTTCATCCGCACCTCGGTGGACCACGGCACCGCGCTTGACCTGGCCGGCAGCGGCCGTGCCAGCCCGGCCAGCCTGATCGCGGCGGCCAGCATGGCGCTGGACCTTGCCCATCGCGGCCGGGTGCGCGGATGAGCGCACGTCCCAAGAAGAGTTTCGGCCAGCATTTCCTGCACGAAAAGCGTTATATCGATTCCATCGTTTCGGCGATCTCGCCACAGGACGGCGACACGGTGGTGGAAATCGGCCCCGGTGAAGGCGCGCTCACCCTGCCGCTGCTCCACAAGGCGCGGAAGATGACCGCGGTGGAGCTCGATACCGACCTTATCCCCGCCCTGCAGGCCCGCGCCGACAAGATCGGCGAGCTGCACATCATCCACCAGGATGTCCTGAAGGTGGATTTCACCCGCATGGCGGCGGAGATGGGCGTGCCGCGCCTGCGCATTACCGGCAACCTGCCCTATTACATTTCCAGCCCCATCCTGTTCCACTGCCTGGATCACGCCGGCGTGATCCAGGACATGCACTTCATGTTGCAAAAGGAAGTGGTCGATCGCATGGCGGCCGACCCGGGCAGCAAGGTCTATGGGCGCCTGAGCGTGATGCTGCAGCTCGCCTGCCGGGTGGAATCGCTGTTCGTGGTGCCGCCCGACGCCTTCCGGCCCCCGCCAAAAGTGGATTCGGCCGTGGTGCGCCTGGTGCCTCTGCCACCGGAAAAGCTCTCCGGGGTTGCGCCCCAGGCGATCGAACGCGTGGTGAAGGCTGCCTTCGGCATGCGCCGGAAGACATTGTCGAACACACTTAAGGGCCTGGTGGACGAAGCGGGCATCATCGCTTGCGGCATCGATCCGCGCGCGCGCGCCGAAACGCTGTCACCAGCCCAATTCGTCGCCCTGGCGGAAACCTATGCCCGGCAACGGGCCTGAACGCCGACACGTCCTGCACACCACGGCGCTTGCCGCCATGACGGCCCTCCCGGACAATCGACCCATGAACGAGAAGTCCGCCACTGCGATCGATATCGACGTTACCAGTCGTTTCGATGCCGATCACTCCAAGCCCGCCGATGGGCGCTATGTCTTCGCCTATACGGTCACCCTGCGCAATACGGGCAAGCGTCCCGCACGGCTGCTTACCCGCCACTGGGTGATCACCGATGCCAACGGCAAGGTGGAAGAAGTCCATGGCGACGGCGTGGTCGGCGAGCAGCCGTGGATGAAACCCGGCGAACGCTACCAGTACACCTCAGGCGCCATCCTGGAAACCGCCGTAGGCACCATGCACGGCAGCTACGAGATGATCACGGACGACGGCATGGAGTTCGAGGCGACCATCCCGCGATTCGTCCTGTCCATCCCGCGCACGCTGCACTAGGCCCGGGGCGATGGCGGTTTATGCGATCGGGGATGTCCAAGGCTGCTACCCCGAGCTCCAGCGGCTGCTGGAGAAACTCAAATTCGATTCGGGCGCCGACAAACTCTGGTTTTGTGGCGACCTGGTCAACCGTGGCGGTGAATCGCTGGCTACGTTGCGGCTGATTCATTCACTGCGCGATTCGTCGATCATCACGCTGGGCAACCACGACCTCAGCCTGCTGGCCATCGGCCAGCGTCGCGATGATGCGAAAGCCCGGGTGAATCCGGAACTGCGTGAAGTACTGTTCGCCGAGGATGCCGGCGTACTTCTGGAATGGTTGCGCACGCAGAAGCTGCTGCACCACGACGAAAGCCTCGGCTGGACCATGCTCCATGCCGGCCTGGCACCCTCGTGGACACTACGCCAGGCGCAACGCGTTGCCATGGACGTCGAGCGCGAACTGGGCAGCCCGCGGCACGGCCGCCTGCTGCGCAACCTGTTCGGCAACCGCCCGGCAGGCTGGGGCAACCGGCTACAGGGCGTGGATCGCCATCGCGCCGCGATCAACACCTTCACCCGCATGCGCTATTGCGATGTCAGCGGCCGCATCGATTTCGAAAGCAAGGGTACGCCCGGCACGCAGAAGCCCGGGATGTATCCATGGTTCGAAGTCCCCGGCATGAAGAAACGCGAGACGCGCATCGTCTGCGGGCATTGGTCGTCACTGGGCCGCTTCGCAGGCCTCGGCGTGTGGTGCATCGACACCGGCTGCGTCTGGGGCGGCCAGCTCACCGCGTTACGGCTGGATACACCGGAGCCTGAGTACATCACGGTGCAGGCGGAGTCGTTCCGGACCAAGCCGAAAGACGGCGGGGACTGACGGGCCTTCACGTCATGGGATGCCCGGGAGCGACCGGGGCGAGCGGTTTTTATTGGCCGCCCGT
>NZ_DATHFX010000256.1:0-11723 GCF_035317885.1 Pinirhizobacter sp. | reverse complement strand
CACCGAAACCCTGGGTGACGCACAGGGCGCCGCCGTCCGAGTTGCCGGGGGACGGTTCGACTTCCAGGATGAAGTGCGTGGCGATGGATTCAAGATCGGGGTCCAGCCGGCGCAAGGTGGGTACGCCGGGGGCTGCCCGGCCCAGGACATACTGCACGGCCTGCGACAGTGCCTTCAGCCCCGTCTCGCCCATGGTGTGGCCATCGCCGACGGCCTTGGGCGTGCCGACGACCACCCTCGGCAATTCGCCGCTGTATTTCTGCCGTTGCGCGGCGCCCGCCAGGCCTGCATGCGCTGTGGCGAGGTCGGTCTTGGAATTGGTCCGCGTGCCCGTAGCGTGCGCGGCAAGGTAACCGAACTGGTCCACGCCGTAGCCGTGGCCGAGGTAGGCCATGTCCATCGCCTGCACCAGGGCGTTTTCGCCGCCGAAACCGACACCGGCGAAATGCGCCTTGCCACCGGCTTCGCCGCTTTGTCCCCAACCGACCACGATGGAGGTGATGTCCAGCTGGTTGCGCAGGGCGAAGTCCAGCGTGGTCACCAGCAGGCCCGAGCCGCCGTGGCCGACCACCGTGCCGTCGGCATCGACGTCGAACGGGGCCAGGCTGTCGTGCACCGAGCGATCGTTGCCGTCGGCGTGCGCGGCATTCTTCGCGGCGAGTTTCTCGCCGGTCATCAGCGCGCCGCCGCCGAAGGCTTCCAGGATGCCGAAGCGTGGCTGCAGGGCAGCATCGGCGGCCGTCAGCAAGGCCATCTTCGGCTTCTGGAAGCCGGGGTAATCGAACAGCAGCTGCGGGGCCACGTCGCACAGGGCGATCAGACTCGACGCGCAGGCGCCGACGGCCGTCATCGGCGACTGCGGCACGCGCATGTAGCCGACATCCTTCGAATGCAGGGATTCGCGCAGTTCAGGGCGCTTCAGCGTGCGGCTGATGCTGTACGCCGGTGCCAGCATGGTCGAGACCAGCGCCGGGCCGTGCGAGCCCAGCGACTGCGCCAGACGCACGGCAAAGGTGTCCTTGGGGAAGCCGCCTTCGGGCAGGGGTGCGTCCGGGCGCAACCATTGGCCGAGCGAGTCCATGCCGCCGAAGGCGGTGGCCGAGACCACGCGGAAGGAGAACGGATTCTCTACCAGCGATGACAGCGGCGCCGGCAGACCCGCCAGTGCGCCGAGTGCGCCATAGACGAACAACTGTGACTGCAGCGAGGGTGCTAGCAGCGGATCGTCCTGGAACAGGCCGTACATGTCGCGCAGACCCGAGCCGCGTATGTCGTCATAGTGCGTGCCCGACAGTCGGCGCAGGCCGACCGTTTCAAGATCGTGGGGCAGGGCGGCGGCAATGTCGGTCACGGCGCGCGGCGCCAGTTCGCGAACATCCGCGATATGCCGGATGCCCATGTTGGCGCGCAAGCTGGGCCCGTGAGCGGCCTCGATGGCTTCAAGCGTCGCCGGCTGGCCCGCCTGTTCGCCCGACGTCCAGGTAAGGCCGCCGGCCACGCCCCTGACCGGGTCGTCGAAGGACACCAGGCCCGCGTCGAAAGCTGCCATGGCGATGAAATCGGGGGATTTGACCACCCGCGCCTGGTAGGTTTCGGTGGAGCCGACAGCCGACATCGTGCAGGCCGTGCCAACAGTTACAAGGACTTGGTCGCTTCTGAGCATCGGGGCGTTAGGCCGTGGCATGAGTACAAGACTACAAATTATAGGCCGAACGACCCTGATGCGCGCCTGCGGTACGCGACCTGCGTGAAATGCGCCCGAGACCGCCCCGGCCGGGCGGCGGGATGGGGGTGGGTTCAGTCGCGGGACGAGCCACTCCACACATCGATGCCCACGGCGATCACCAGGATCGCCCCCTTGACGATGTACTGCCAGTAGCTTTCCACGTCCATCATCGACATGCCGTTGTCCAGGCTTGCCATCACCAGCGCACCGAGCAGTGCACCATGCACGGTGCCTGACCCGCCGCGCATCGAAGCGCCACCGATGAAGCACGCGGCGATGGCATCGAGTTCGCCGTTCACACCCGCCGAGGGCGAGCCGGCGGCCAGGCGCGCGGTATTGATGATGCCGGCGAAGGCGCACATCAAGCCCATCAGGCCGAACACGGCAAGTTTCACTGCGGTCACGTTCACGCCGGCCAGCCGGGTCGCCTCGGCGTTGCCGCCCACGGCATAGATATGCCGGCCGAGCACCGTCTGCGTTCCCAGGAAGGTGAATATCGCAAGCAACGCAAGCAGGATCATCACCGGCAACGGCACGCCGCCGTAGCCGTTGAGCGTATACAGGAAGCCGGCGATGACGCCGGCGATCACCAGCACCTTCAGCGACTCACCGACGGGCGAAGGTAGCGGCAACGCCAGTCGCGCGCGCCGCCGCCGGCGCAGCACGGCCAGCACCACCAGCAACACCACGATCGCCACGCCCACGGCGGTGGACAGCCCCGGTGGCACGTAACCCTGGCCCAGGAATACCAGGTCTTCAGGGACGTCGCTGATGGTGGTGCTATGGGTTACGCCCTGCAGCATGCCGCGGAACGCCAGCATGCCGCCCAGGCCCACGATGAAGGAGGGAATCCGCAAGGTGGTGACCAGCGTGCCATTGACCAGGCCGATCGCCACACCCAGGGCCATCACCGCAAGGATGGCCGGCCACGTGTGCCACCCCATGTTCACTGTCAGCACCGCCACCGCGCCGCCGAGCAGGCCCAGCAACGACCCCACGGAAAGGTCGATCTCGCCTGAGATGATCACCAGCACCATGCCGCAGGCCAGCAAGCCGGTGATCGACATCTGGCGCAGCAGGTTGGAGAGGTTCCTGGCGGAAATGAAGGCGCCGTCGGTGAAGTGCTGGAAGAACAGCCAGATCGCTACCACCGACAACGCCAGGGCGAGCAGCTTATAGCGGGTGAACAGGCGCTGGAAAAGCTCGAATGACATCTAAAGTTCCATTCAGTGGTCGGCCATGGCCGGCCCCAGGGCTGCGGCCAGTACGCGTTCGGAGGTGAGGCCATCGATGGCGAAGTCGCCGCGCAAGCGGCCTTCGCCCATCACAAGCACGCGGTCGCTCACGCCCAGCACCTCGTTCAGTTCCGACGACACCATCACGATGGCCACGCCTTGCGCCGCCAGTTCGTTGATGAGTTGATAGATATCCACGCGGGCCCCGACGTCCACGCCGCGCGTGGGTTCGTCAAGGAACAACACACGCGGCTTTGCCATCAACAACCGGGCCAGCACGGCCTTTTGCTGGTTGCCGCCGGAGAGGTTCACGATCGGTAGCGCGGGGCTGGCTGTCTTGATGCGCAGGCGGTCGATGGACGCCTGGGCGGCGGTGAGTTCCGCATCGGCATCGATGCGGCCGGCATGGGCGAAGGCGCCGAGCGTGGCCAGGGTGATGTTGTCGGCCACCGCCATCAGCGGCACGATGCCGTGGCGCTTGCGGTCTTCAGGCAGCAGGCAAAGGCCGGCGCGGATGGCGTCGCGCGGCGAACGGACGCGCAGCACTTTCCCGTCTAGTCGCACCTGGCCGCGGTGTATGCCTTTCCAGGTGCCGAAGATCGACGAAAGCAGTTCCGTCCGCCCGGCACCGACCAGGCCGGCAACGCCCAGGATCTCGCCCCGCCGTACCTGGAACGACACGTCATCCACGCGCTTGCGGCTGGCATCGACCGGATCGAACGCGGTGACGCCCAGCGCCTCGAAGACAACCTCACCGATCGCATGCGGCGTACGCGGGAACAGGCTCTGCATCTTGCGTCCGACCATCTTCTCGATGATGTCGTCGGTACTCATCGATGCCATCGGCGCGGTAGCCACATGCCGGCCGTCACGCAACACGCTGATGGTGTCGCAGACACGCGTCACTTCGTCGAGTTTGTGCGAGATGTAGACGCATGCCACGCCGCGGCGCTTCAACCCCTCGATGATGCCAAGCAATACCTCCACCTCGTGGCCGCTCAACGACGATGTGGGTTCATCGAAGATGATCAGGCGGGCCCGCTTGGCCAGCGCGCGGGCGATCTCGAACAACTGCTGGTGGCCGCCGCCGAAGTGCGCCACGGGCAGCTCGACGTTGACATCGGCAAGCCCGAGCTCCGCCAAGAGTTCGCCGGCGTGACGGTGCATCGCCCGGGCATCCACGCAGCCGCCGAAGCGGCGTGGCTCGTTCCCCAGGAAGATGTTCTCGGCGACCGACATCGCCGGCACCATCATCAATTCCTGGTGGATAATGACAATGCCTGCGGCCTCGCTGTCACGCACGCCGTGCGCGCGCAGCGGCTTGCCGTCGAAGACGATCTCGCCTTCCCAGGTGCCATGCGGGTACACACCGGAAAGCACCTTCATCAAGGTGGACTTGCCCGCGCCGTTCTCGCCACACAGGCCCAGGCACTCACCCGGGTGCACGGCAAGGTCCACGCCGTCGAGCGCGCGAACACCGCCGAACGATTTGGCGATGCCCTGCATCCGGAACATCGGTTGCACGGCCGCTGGCTTATTTGCCGTAGAGCTGGACATGCGTGTAAAAGCCGTCCTGCACCACGGTGTCGACGTTCTGCTTCGTAAGCAGGATGGGCTTCAATAGCACCGTGTCGACGTCCTTCTTGCCGTTGTTGAGCTTGCTGGTGAAGTTCACCGTCGTGCCCTTGGCCATGTCCACCGACATGGACGCTGCCTGGGAGGCGATCTGGCGGATCGGCTTGTACACCGTCATCGACTGCGTGCCCTCGATCACGCGCTTGACGGCGGCAAGGTCGGCATCCTGGCCCGACACGGCCACTTTGCCCGCGAGCTTCTGCGCGTTCAGGGCCTGGATGGCGCCGCCGGCAATGGCGTCGTTGGAGGCGACAATGCCCTGGATATCGTTCTTGTTGGCGGTGAGGGCGTCTTCAACGATGCGCAGCGCGCGCGAGGGATCCCACTCGGGCGTCCACTGCTGGCCGACGATCTTCACATCGCCGCGGTCGATGGCGGGCTTCAGCGCCTTCATCTGGCCGTCCCGGTACATGTGGGCGTTGTTGTCGGTGGGTGCGCCACCGAGCAGGAAGTAGTTGCCCTTCGGCGCCTTGTCCAGCACACCCTGCGCCTGCATCTCACCCACCTTCTCGTTATCGAACGAGATGTAGGCATCGACATCGGCGCCCAGGATCAGGCGATCGTAGGAAAGCACCTTGATACCATTGCGGTGCGCCTCGGCCACGACGTTGCCCAGTACCTTGGAGTTCATCGGCACGATCACCAGGACATCCACGCCCCGGGCGATCAGGTTTTCGATCTGCGCGACCTGGCGTTCCTCACTGGCATCGGCGGATTGCACATAGACCTTGGCGCCAAGCTTCTCGGCAGCGGCGACGAAGTAGTCGCGGTCACGCGACCAGCGTTCCAGGCGAAGGTCGTCGATGGAAAAACCGATGACGGGTTTGTCCTTGCTGGCATGGGCTTGCGGTGTCAGTGCGGCGCTGACGACGACTACGCCCAGGGCGCACAGTGAGCGAACGAAACCTTTCTTCATGCTGTATTTGCTCCTTTAACCGAGTATTGCGCTGCGCCGTCATCCCTGGCGGAGCGGGTATCCGAATATACGGGTTTGAGCTGCCGATAGAGCGCCCGGAAGACCGGCTGTCGATGCTCGACGTAATAACTGTGACGGGCGGCGTGCGGCTCGGCGACGGCAAGCAGCGGCGGCAACGGGCAGATAGTTGCCAAAGTGGCGCCGTTTTCGCTGGCCAGCTGCGCCAGCCGCGCCGCACCCAGGGCCGGGCCGACCTCACCGCCGGCGCGCAGGCTCACCGGTCGCCCAAGGATGTCGGCGATCATCTGGATCCAGAAGCGGCTTCGCGAGCCACCACCGATAGCAACGATCTCGGAGGCGACGATGCCCGCCGCTTCCACGGCCTGGACGCCATCAGCCAGGCCAAGGCCGACGCCCTCGAGCGTGGCATAGGCCAGGTCCTGGCGCGTGGTATCGGTGGCAAGCCCCGTGAACGCCCCGCGGGCATGTACGTCGTTGTGCGGCGTGCGCTCGCCGGAAAGGTAGGGGAGGAAGAACGGCCCGTCGGCGCGCGGCATGGAGCACTCGGCGTCGGCCAGGAGGGCCGCGACATTCGCCTGGCCGGTGATCCTTGCAGTGAAATCCAGGCAGCTTGCCGCGCCAAGCATGACGGACATCAGGTGCCAGGTGCCGGGCAGGGCGTGGCAGAAGCTGTGCACGGCTTGTGCGGGTCGCGCGTGGAAGCCATCGGCGACGGCGAAATAGACACCCGATGTGCCCAGCGACAACATGGCCTGGCCGGGGCTGACGATGCCGGCGCCCACGGCACCGGCGGCGTTGTCGCCGCCGCCGGCGGCTACGGGGACGTTGTTCATACCCCACCGCTCGGCCAGTTCCGGCTTGAGCGAGCCGGTGATATCGGTGCCTTCATGCACGGTGGGCATGTGGCGTGTATCCAGGCCCGTGGCCGCTAGCATGGCCGGGCTCCACTGGCGCCTGGCCACGTCCAGCCACAGCGTGCCCGCGGCGTCGGAGACATCGGTGGCGAACTCGCCCGTCAGGCGGAAACGCAGGTAGTCCTTTGGCAGCAGCACCTTATGGATGCGGGCGAAGCCCGCCGGTTCGTGTCGCCGCACCCACAGCAGCTTGGGTGCGGTGAAGCCAGGCATGGCCAGGTTGCCGGTGACCTGGCGAAAGCCCTCCACATGCTCCAGCTCCACGCATTCAGCGTCACTGCGGCCGTCGTTCCAGAGGATCGCCGGGCGGATCACTTCGCCATGGCGGTCGAGCAACACGGCGCCGTGCATCTGTCCGGAAAGTCCGATCGCGTGCACACGCCGCGGGGAATGGAACGCGCTGTCGGCTACTGACAGCACTTCGTCTACGGCTGACAGCGTGGCCTGCCACCAGTCTTCCGGATCCTGTTCGGACCACCGCGGCGCCGGATGACTTAACGTCAGTGGTTTGCTGGCCGTGGCGACCACATCGCCGCCGCCGGCCATCAGCACGACCTTCACCGAGGACGTGCCCAGGTCAATGCCCAGGTACAACGCCCGCTTCATCGGTAGACGTATCGATTGACGAGGTTCTCCAGCCATTCCTGCTGGCCCGAAACGTGCTCGGGGCGGAAGTCCGCGCGGCTGGCTTCGTCGGCCAGGGACTCGAGGGTAAATTCCCCGCCGAGGATGCGGCGTCCCAGTGGGCCATCCCAACCGGCGTAACGGCCGGCCTTGAAGGCGGCCAAGGCATCGTCCTGCACCATCGCCGCGGCCCGCTCCAGCGCCATGGCCAGGGCATCCATCGCGCCCACATGGCCGTGGAAGAGATCTTCCGGCGCGCTGCTCTGGCGGCGCACCTTGGTGTCGAAGTTGAAGCCGCCGCTGGTGAAGCCGCCGGCGCGCAGGATTTCGTACATCACCAGGGTGAGTTCCTCCACGGAATTGGGGAACTGGTCGGTGTCCCAGCCATTCTGCGGGTCGCCGCGGTTGGCGTCGATGCTGCCGAATATTCCCAGCGCAATCGCCGTGGCTACCTCGTGGTGGAAGGAGTGTCCGGCCAGGGTGGCATGGTTGGCTTCAAGGTTGACCCGGACTTCCTTCTCAAGGCCAAAGTCCTTGAGGAAACCGTAAACCGTGGCGGTGTCGTAGTCGTACTGGTGCTTGGTCGGCTCCTGCGGCTTCGGCTCGATCAGCAGCGCCCCGCCGAACCCCGTGCGGTGCTTGTGTTCCACCACCATCTGGAAGAACCGGCCCAGCTGGGCGCGCTCGCGTTTGAGATCGGTGTTGAGCAGGGTGTCGTAGCCCTCGCGGCCGCCCCACAGCACGTAGTTGGCACCGCCAAGTTTGCGCGTGGCATCCATCGCCATGCGCACCTGGCTTGCGGCATAGGCGAACACCTCCGGCTGCGGGCTACTGGCGGCGCCGGCGGCATAGCGGGGATGGCTGAACAGATTGGCCGTGCCCCACAGCAGCCTGACGCCGGTTTCTTCCTGCTTCTGGCCCAGCACGTCCACCATGGCGCCGACATGGGCGTGGTATTGCGCAAGGTTCGCCCCTTCCGGCGCGACATCGGTGTCGTGGAAGGTATAGAAGGGCACGCCCAGCCGGGCAAAGAAGTCGAAGGCGGCATCGGCCTTCAGCCGTGCCTGGGCCATGGCATCACCCGGCTGCTGCCAGGGGCGGGCGAATGTGCCTGCGCCGAACATGTCCGTACCGGGCCAGACGAAGCTGTGCCAATAGCAGGCGGCCATGCGCAGGTGCTCGGCCATGGTCTTGCCCAGCACTTTCCGACCGGCCTCGTAATGGCGGAAAGCCAGGGGTGTGCTGGCCCCGGGGCCTTCGTAGCGAACGGGCGTGATCGTGTGGAAATAGGTCATCGGACATCCTCTCAAGCGATGGCCGAGGATGCTGCCGACCGGCGAGGATGGCGCGCAATTGCGAAATCCACCAACCAGTTAAACATTTTTGCTGTCGCGCCGCGTCATGTGTTTCCGCGGTGGTTTTGTTAGCTTGCAGTAGCCATCGGGGAAACGCGTCATGAATCCGCACCGAATCGCGCTGCTGTTCAACGCCAACAAGGTCTACGACCGCCAGGTGATCGCCGGCATCGGCGAGTACCTCAAATCCACGCGCGTGCAGTGGGACCTCTTCATGGAAGAGGACTTCCGCTGCCGCACGCTGGGCATCCATCGCTGGGCTGGCGACGGCATCATCGCTGACTTCGACGACCCGGTGGTGGCCGAAACCCTGGCGAGCCTGTCGGTGCCCGTGGTTGCCGTCGGCGGCTCGTATGCCGATGACAGCCACTATCCGGCGAACGTTCCCTACGTGGCCACGGACAATGCCCGCCTGGTACGCGTGGCCTACGATCACCTGATCGAACAGGGACTGCAGCGCTTCGCCTTTTACGGGCTTCCGCCCGTGCCCGGCAACCGTTGGGCGCAGGAGCGCGAAGCTGCGTTCGGCAGCATGGTGTCCTCCGACGGCCTGTCGGGCACGGTGTACCGCGGTTCGCCGACCAGTGCCGGCGGCTGGGGCCGCGCCCAGGAAGACCTGGTCGAATGGGTGACCTCCCTGCCACGGCCCATCGGCATCATCGCCGTCACCGATGCGCGGGCCCGCCAGCTGCTGCAGGCCTGCGTGGTGGCCGATGTGGCCGTGCCGGGTGAAGTGGCGGTGGTGGGCATCGACAACGACCCGATGGCCCAGTTGCTCAGCCGCATTTCGCTCACCTCGGTGATCCAGGGCGCGGAGGAAATGGGCCGCACGGCAGCACAGGTTTTGCACCAGATGCTCCATGGCGGCGACTGCAGTACCACGCGCGTGCTGGTGCCGCCGGTAGGCATCAACGTGCAGGCCTCCAGCCAGCACCAGCCGATGAAGAGCGCCCACGTGATGCGCGCGCGCCACTACATCCGCCAGTACGCCTGCCTAGGCATCAAGACCGAACAGGTCGCCGACTACGTCGGCATCTCGCGCACGTTGCTCGAAGAACACTTCAAGCGCGAGCTGAAGCAGACCGTCCACCAGACCATCCTGGACCACAAGCTGGCCATGGCCCGCGGCATGCTATCGGACGCATCCATCCCGCTCGCCGACGTCGCCGTGCGCTGCGGGTTTACCTCGCTGCAGTACATGTATGCCGTTTTCCGCCGCGAGTACGACTGCACTCCGCGGCAATTTGTCGAACTCGCCCGCAACGGCTGACGTTAAAACCCCCTATGGGGTCAGAGTCAATATTGCGCATCGAGTGTAGGGGCAGTGGCACATTGGGGAACATCCAGCAAGGCGAGTGCCTGGCTCCTGGCAGACTTCCTCAGCGACCGGCGCAAGCCGGGATCGTTGGTGGTGCGGGCAAGCACCATGCCGCCTACGCATAGCGACACCATGGCCTGGGCACGCCGTTCGGCATCGCGAACGCCCTTGAGTGCCGATCGATAGATGTGGCTCATGCCGCGGATCAGGTCGGTGTAGGCCTGCTGGGGCTCAAGGCCGGCGCGGGCGACATCGGCAGGCAGGGCGTACAGCGGACAATGCATGTCGATGTTGTCCAGTACCTCGTCGCTCAGGTAAAGGTCCACCAGCATGCGGGCCATGCGCCGTGGATCCTTGATGGCGTTCGCGGCCTCGGCGGTTTTCACTGCGAAGGGGTTGCAGGTGACGAAGCTTGCCACGGCCGCGGCGTAGAGCTCGTCCTTGCTGTCGAAGTGGTTATAGAACGCGCCGCGTGTAAGCCCGGCCCCTGACATGATCTGGTCGAGGGTGACCTGTTCGAAGCCGAACTGGTTGAATAACCGCCGCGCGGATTCCACGATGCGCTCGCGCGTACGCGCCTTGTGCTCACGACTGTAGGGCATGGTTGCGAACCTCCGTCATGCAGGTATAGCACCCTTCAAAATATGTTCTTTAACATATTTTGCGGCTGCGTATCCTCGCGCTCCAAGGGTGGTTCACACCCGTCAACGGAGAAGCGCATGAAGATCTACTGGATCAAGGCTCAGGCCCCGCGCAAGGTGGTGGCCCTGGCGCGGCATCTGGGCATCGAGGCTGAGTTTGAGCACGTCGACGCCCTGGCAGGCGGCTTGAAGACGCCCGCGTATGCCGCCCTCAACCCCAACCGCAAGGCCCCGACGATGGTGGATGGGGACTTCGTCTTGTGGGAATCGCCCGCGATCATGATCCACCTGTGCAACAAGGTGGGGTCGGACATGTGGCCGGCCACGAACCTGGCCGAACAGGTGGAAGTGATGCGCTGGATCAGCTGGAACGACACGCACTGGATGCGTTCGGTGGGGAATTTCTACTTCGAGCACATCATCAAGCCGCAGTTCCACCTTGGGGCGCCCGATCGCGATGCCCTGAAGGAAGAAATTCCCGGACTGCTTACCCTGGCTAAGATCCTCGACGACCATCTGGCCGGACGCGATTACGTTGCCTGCGATCGCCTCACGATCGCCGACTTCCAGCTGGCGGCGATGGCGACGGACTGGCGGGAAGCGGAAATGCCGCTGGGTGAATATCCCAATATCGTGCGCTGGCTCGATGGCTTGATGAAGATTCCTGCCTGGGCCAATCCGTGGCCTGAGACGACACCTCAAACCAGGCGGGCAGCTTAGCTACCGGCCAGCCGCGTCGCCGCCACGGCGAGCATGCCGCCGGAGACGCCTTCCACCCAACGCCGTCGCCGATCACTGATCGAGCCGCGGCTTCCGGTGGCGGCCAACACGAAGGAAAGTAAGGCGTAAACGAGGCCGCAAAGGCCGATGAAGATGGCCGAGAGCATGATGGCTTGCAGTGCGATCGACCCATCGTGCTGCATGAACTGCGGAAGGATGGCGAAGTAGATCAGCATGCCTTTAGGGTTGAGAGCAGCGGTCAGGAACCCTCGCCGGAAGGGCGAGGGTTCGCGCTGCCCGGTGATATGCGATGGTCCTGGCGTGAAGGCCGAGCGCAGCAACTGCAGGGCGAGGAAGGCGAGGTACGCCACGCTGCCCATCGGAGCATCGCGAACACGAAGGGCGAAGCGGTGATCACCGCGGCCAGTCCGACGGCGACCAGCAGCGAATGAACCAGGTAGCCGGTGCAAACACCGGTCGTGGCCCGTAGCCCTGTCGCGGCGGAGCCGGCGATGGCCTGTGATGCGATGAAAAGCATGTCGGGCCCCGGGGTGCAGATGAGGGGCAGGACGGTCAGGGCGAACAGGATCAGCGTGTGCGTGCTCATGGGAGCAATGT
>NZ_DATHFX010000255.1:0-3042 GCF_035317885.1 Pinirhizobacter sp. | reverse complement strand
GCGAAAACACCCCCAGTGCCGCGGCGGGCGGCCAGCCGGCCAGGGCCACCGCCTCGGCGGCCGTGGTACCCCGGGGCACGGTAAGCGCCACCACCTCCTGGCGGTCAGGAAACGCCCGCGCCACCTCGATGGCGATGCACTCAACCATAGGTGCGTCCGGCTTCGGCGCTGAAGTCGTCCACCATCCTTGTAGCCAGGGCCTGGAACCCCATCTTCAGCACGCTGCTGCCGATTCCGGCATATTCGAAATCCAGCAGAAGCTCTACCTTGCAGCCGTGCTCGCCCAGGGCGGTGAATTCGAACAACCCCTCCAGCGAGGTGAACGGCCCCTCGACGAAATGCATCGTGAGTCGGTGGGGCCGCTCGGGGGTGTTGCGGGTGGTGAACGACTGGCGGATGCCGGCGAATTTGAGGTCCAGCCGGGCCACCAGCACGTCGTTGTTGAAGGCCAGGCTGAAGGTCCGGACCTTCATGGGGCCGCCGCGGTGGGCCACGGTGGAGACGTAGTCCCAGCGGTTCTGGTAGAACGGCGAGTTCACCGAGGGTGAACCCATCAGCACCAGCACCTGGCGTTTGGTCATGCCCGGCTGGAGCTGCTCGACGGTTTTCTTGTCGAGCAGGTTGCCCTGCTGCACGTCGGGAACGTAAACGAGCCCGCAGGCGGCAACCGAGGATGCGAAGATTGCCATGCCCAGCGTGCGGAGGAGCTTTTGCATGCGTAGTGCGTCCGGATCGTAAAGCGTTGGATGATACACTAAGCGCCCTAAGGCACCGTGCTTTCAAGAGGGGTGAGACAGATGGATCAGGAAACCAGGGAATTGCGCAAGGCGGGCCTGAAAGTCACCCATCCCCGGATGCGGATACTGCAGATTTTCGAGGATTCCGAGGCGCGTCACCTGACCGCCGAGGATATCTACAAACACCTGCTGGCCCACGCCGAGGACATCGGCCTTGCCACCGTGTACCGGGTACTGACCCAGTTCGAAGCCGCCGGCATCCTCATGAAGCACAATTTCGAGGGTGGCCAGGCCGTCTACGAGCTGGACCGCGGCAAGCACCACGATCACATGATCGATGTTGACAGCGGAAAGGTCATCGAGTTCGTCAGCGAAGAGATCGAGCGCCTCCAGCACGAAATCGCCGAGAAGCACGGCTACGTCATCGAAGACCACTCCCTGGTCCTGTACGTCCGCCCCAAGAAGCGCCGCTAACCGCGGCCTGGCGTGGCGGGGCGGGCAGGTCGGGTACTTGCATCACAACGCTGATTTGCTCTGCACTCCATCCGATGAGTCGGAGAGGGAGCGGTGGGGGGCGGCCCCCTGAGAGCGCTTCCGCAGGAGGGCAAAGCCCGACGAGGACTTAGCGACCAGGGGGCCGCCCCCCACCGCTCCCGCCCCCTCAACGCCCCAAAAGCCGGGCAAAAAAAAGCCGCCGGAGGGCTCCTGCCCACCAACGGCTGTCCGGTATATCCAGCGCCATTGCAAACGAGTTGCTCGTTCGCGTCGGCAGCCGACTTCACCGGCGAGGCTGACATCCTGTCGCCTCATCAGATCGCCCGTCCCCACGAGCGACCTGGGCTCACTGTCTTTCGACAGTGGCTCCCCCACATCGATGGCGGCATCCTAACGAGCTCTTCACTTTCCCGGTATCGGAATAATTCCTATAAGGTTTTTCCTACACGAGACTGTCCGGTGGCGGCTTCACGTTGATGCCATCGCTCCGCAGCAAGACCTTGAAATGCAAGCCTTTAACTGAAGGCTGGATGCGGAAGCTGCCGCTCAGCGCGGTGATCCGGTCGCGCATGCCCTTGAGGCCGCGGCCGCCTGTGAAGACCGGTTCCGGTGGTAAGCCGTCGCCGTCGTCCTGAACGCTCAAGATGGCCAGGGTACTTCCCGATCGCTGACCAATGCGCAGGCGCACCAGCAGGCTCTGGGCGTGCGAATGCCTGACAACGTTGGTCGCGCTCTCCTGGACGATGCGGTAGATCGCGGTGCGCGTGTCGTCGTCGAGGGTGCGCGGATCGCCCACCATGTCGAAGTGATAGGCCACGCCCGCGGCGGCCAGCATGTCCCGCAGCGGGCCTTCGTCCAGGGCACGGTCCAGGCCGAATTCGTCCAGTACCGACGGCCGCAGGCTATCGAGCATGCGGTGCAGGGCCCGCCGCATGAAGCCGAGGATGCCGTTGATCGAGGTACTGATGTCGTCCAGC
The DNA here is from genome assembly GCF_035317885.1 of Pinirhizobacter sp. GTDB lineage: Bacteria > Pseudomonadota > Gammaproteobacteria > Xanthomonadales > Rhodanobacteraceae > Pinirhizobacter. The sequence continues at coordinate 833 of NZ_DATHFX010000255.1, read as the reverse complement.
CCCGCATCGCGCAGGCGGCCCTGCGCAAGCTTCAGGTGGGTCTGGATGGCGGTGAGGTTCTGGCCCAGCTCATCGTGCAGCTCCCGCGCCATGTGCCGGCGCTGGGTTTCTTCCGCCTGCAGGTTGCCGCGTGCGGCGTCCCGTAGCTGCCGGGCGAGTTTGTCGAGCCGGCGGTTGGCCTCGGCCAGATGGGAATTCTGCTGGGCCACGCGTTCGCTGCTCCGGCGCAAGGCGTCGGTCGCGGCGCCCAGCATCAGCGTACCGGTGCCCGCGACGGCGATGAACAGGTGGGCGGCCGCCGTGGGGGCGCCAAGACCGGTCATGCTCTCGGTGAGGTTCAGGCCGACGCTGATGATCAACATCGACAGCGTGGCTCCGCGCCAGCCATGGCGGAAGGCGAAGAACAGGCCGGGGGCCAGCGACAGCACGCGGGCATACTGGGCATGCGGGGAGTATTCGGTGAGCGTGATCAGGATCGCCAGCGCCGGCAGCAGCACCAGCAGTCCGTCGATGGCCAGCGCCGCCATGGCCTGGCTGCCGGGGCGTTCGCGTACCAACAGCACCAGCACCGGCACCACCAGCAGCACGCCCAGGTAGTTGCCCAGGAGGTCGCTGCCCAGTGCATCGGTCAAGGCCTGGAAGGCCGACGCCGGATGCAGGGCGGCAAGGATCGTGGCGTTGCCCACGGTCGCCGCAAGCGCAGTGAGCATGGCCGAAAGCAGCAGGCGGGCCACGCCATCGGGATCGTCAAGGCTCGCGTGCAGGTGGGCGCGGCGGAGCAGCCACAGGGTGAAAGCCACGATCAAGGGTTCGGGCAGGTCGCCGGCGACGAA
>NZ_DATHFX010000254.1:0-6822 GCF_035317885.1 Pinirhizobacter sp. | reverse complement strand
CGTGGGGTGGGTGAAGTCGCCCTGGTGGTACGCACCTGGATCGGTAGGCATGGCTTGCTCCGCGTGCGGCCTGGAGAATTTCTCCAGGCCTTAGCTTGCCTGTCTTCGATACCCGGGAGGAAGGCCGTGCGTCACCGATTTGCGCAGGAAAGAAACGATTGTTGCAAGGGCTAGCGCGAAACCATCGATTGACTCACTTCCCATAGGCGGCGAGCGTTGTCGCTGTCGATGGCGTACGGAAGCACGCCGTTGGCACCCTTGCGCAGGCGTACGCTTGCATCGTTGCTGGTGGGGACTTCTTCCTGGCGGATCGGCGAGATGTCGGCATTCTCGGCGTAGACGCCACCCATGCCGTTGAGCTGCGGACTGACGGCGCACCAGACACTGGTGGCCGCGCCCTGGGGTACGTTCTTGAGGTTGCGCGACGGGTCGATGATGGGCTTTCCGTCCTCGTCGATCACGCCGGCATTCTTCAGGTCTTCGCGTGACATGTACTTTCCAAGGCCTGTATCGACGATCAAACCCGGATGCACGGCGAACGCGCGGATACCGTCGGCCTGGTAGCGGGCGTCCAGTTCCACGGCGAAGAGAATATTCGCCGTCTTCGATTGCCCGTAGCTCAGCCACGGGTTGTATTCACGCTGTTCGAAGCTGATGTCGTCGAATACCACCGGGGAGTAACGGTGGCCCCACGACGATACGGACACCACCCGCGCTCCTTGCGCACGCTGCAGCGCCGGCAGCAGGCCGACGGTCAACTGGAAGTGCCCCAGGTGGTTCGTCGCGAATTGGATTTCGTAGCCGCGCGCATCGCGTTCGAACGGCGTGGCCATGATGCCGGCGCTGTTGATCAGCATGTGCAGCGGCTGGCCGGTAGCAATGAAGCGCGATACGAAGGCGTCGATGGACGCCGGGTCGGTCAGGTCCATGGGTTCGATGCGGGTGTTGCTGATGCCGGCGAGTGCCTTGGTTGCCTTCGCTTCGTTGCGCGTGGGCACGATCACGGTGGCGCCGGCGTTGGCCAGTACCCTCACGGTTTCTACCCCGATACCGGAATAACCGCCGGTGACGATGGCGATCCTGCCGGTGAGGTCGATGCCGTGGATGACGTCGGCGGCGGTGGAGGCTGCATCGAAACCGGAGTTGATGGGTTGTTGGACAGAGCGCATGGGGATGGCCTTGTGGGTGGACTAGCTAGAAAGATAGGGTTCGTGGCCCGGACTTTGAATTATTGAAAGTCCGAGATTAATGCGCGATAGTCCGCCGATGGTATCCGATCCGTTTTCCGACATCCTTTCGCTCACCCAGGCGCGTTCGCTGGTCACCGGCGGATTTACCGCTGGGGCGCGTTGGTCCGTGCGCTTTCATCCGAGCGGCCGTGCGAAATTCTTCGGCGTGGTGAGGGGGTCTTGCTGGCTTTGCATGGAAGGCCGCGAACCCGTGCACCTGGGCGAGGGCGATGTGTTCCTGACATCGGCGGAAAGGCCCTATGCGATGTCGTCGGACCCGGATGTGCTGCCGGTGGATTCGAAGGTCGCATTCGCCGGACAGGATGGCGTGATGAAAGCCCTTGGCGAAGGCGAAGAGTGCCTTGTCATCGGTGGCCACGTCGAGCTTGATCCGGCGCGGGGGAATATCCTTCGCGATGTGCTGCCGCCGTTGATCCACGTGCGCGCCGACATGCCCGAGGCGACTGCCACGCGCTGGTTATTGGGCCAGTTGGTGGCCGAGCGGCAGAACGATCCGCCGGGCGCGGCGTTCGCTTCCGCGCAACTGGCGCAGCTTATGTTGGTGCAGGTGCTGCGCGTTCACCTGGCCACTGGCGGTCCGCTGGATACCGGTCTTCTTCGCGCCATCAATGATGCACGGATCGCCCCGGCACTTCGCCTGATGCACGCCGAGCCCGGCCGCGCCTGGCAGCTTCCGGAGCTTGCCAAAGCCACGGCCATGTCACGCACCACCTTCGCCGAGTACTTCAAAACCGTGGCCGGCATGCCGCCACTGGCCTATCTCGCACAATGGCGCATGCGCCTGGCCGAGCGTTCCCTTCGTGATGAGAACACCCCCATCTCACGTATCGCCCAATCCCTCGGCTACGGCACCGAAAGCGCATTCAGCCACGCGTTCAAGCGCATCACCGGCATGGCGCCCGGCCAGTACCGAAAGACCCCTAATAGCTCCTATTAGGTTGCGTGCTTGCAATTATTGTGAGTAAGAGTACTATTGCGTCCATGATCAAGTTGCCTCCAGACATGGATCCGCTCGCCGCCGGCCTGATCGGGGCGATTTTTCCCATCATCAAGGACGGCCAAACGGGCGTGGTCTCGGCCATGGCGGGGTTCGACCTCACGTTTTCGCAGTTCCGTATCTTGTTCGTGCTCGATAGCGAAGGTGTGGATCTGGCGGTGAATGAACTGGCCGAACGCATCTCGCTGTCGTTGCCTGCCGCCGGTCGGGCTATCGACGCCATGGTGAAGGCGGGGCTGGTGTCGCGTCGCGAGGACGACAGTGACCGCCGGGTGAAACGCATCGCGCTCGCGGCAGCCGGATCCGACGCGCTGGAGAAGATCGGCAATTCCCGCAGGCAAGCGGCGGAGCGGTTCGTCAATAAGCTCAACGATGAAGAGCGCGCAGCGCTCGCCGCCGCGGTCGCCACGCTCAGCGGCCTAACCAACAAATACTTCGCTGGCAGTCCATGGGCTGTCGGCAAACCCTATTGTTCCCCGGACTCCCCAAAATGAATGCTCCTTCCCAGGCCAGTGCCCCGCGGGCACTGGATCGCGCAACGCTGCGCATCGCTGCCGTGGTCGTACTTGGCAGCTTCATGTCGATCCTCGACACCACCATCGTCAACGTCGCGATCAAGGAATTGTCGCGCTCGTTCGGCACGTCGCTGTCCCTTACCCAGTGGGTATCCACCGGCTACATGCTGGCGCTGGCCACGGTAATTCCCCTCACGGGGTGGGCGGCCGACCGCTTCGGCACCAAGCGCCTGTATATCGGTTCCATCGCCTTGTTCGTGGTGGGCTCCGCACTGTGCGGCCTGGCATGGTCGGCCACCTCGTTGATCGTATTCCGCGTGCTGCAGGGCTTTGGCGGCGGCATGATCATGCCCGCCGGCATGACGATCCTGTCCCATGCCGCGGGCCGCGACCGCATGGGCCGCGTGATGGGTCTGGTGGGCGTGCCGATGCTGCTCGCGCCGATCGTGGGTCCGATCCTGGGCGGCTGGTTCGTCGACGACTTCTCCTGGCGCTGGATCTTCTTCGTGAACCTGCCCATCGGCGTCATCGCCTTGTTCGCGGCATCGCGGATCCTGCAGCGCGACGAGCCCAAGCCGCATCACTCGCTTGACTGGAGCGGTCTGCTGATGCTCTCGCCGGGCCTGGCCATCTTCGTCTACGGCTTGGCCGAAACTGCTGCCGGTGGTGGCTTCAAGAAGCCCGATGCGCTTGGCGGGGTGCTGGTTGGACTGGCACTGGTACTGGCCTTCGTCTGGCACGCGCGGCGGAAAGTAGGCGCGTTGATCGACGTGCGCTTGTTCGGTAGCCGTGTGGTCGGCGCGGCGGCGGCCACGTCGTTCTTCTTCGGCACGGCATTCTTCGGTTCAGCCTTGTTGCTGCCGCTTTACTTCCAGCTGGTACGCGGTGAATCCGCCCTGCATGCCGGCCTGTTGCTGGCAGCGCAAGGCTTCGGCGCGATGATCTCCATGCCGATCGCCGCGCGCTTGACCGACAAGACCGGCCCGGGCCGCATCGTGCTGGTGGGGCTGACATTCGTTGCGTTGGGCATCACCGGACTGACGCAGATCCAGAGCGACACGCCCATGTGGATAGTGGAAATCATGTTGCTGCTGATGGGCCTGGGGATGGGCTCGACGATGATGCCGTCGATGACCGCGGCGCTCAGCAGCCTGCAACGCCACGAGATTGCCCGCGTCACCAGCGGCATGAACGTCGTGCAGCGCGTGGGCGGTTCGGTGGGCACGGCCCTGCTGGCCGTGGTGCTGTCGCAACAGATCGCCGCCCTGATGCCCGCTACGGGTGTCTCCGAAGGTGGCCTTTCCGTGGCGCGCACGATCACGCCTGCCATGCGGGAGGCCATGTTGCCGGCCTTGGGCCACGCCTTCGGCCACACGTTTGTCTGGGCGCTGGCCATCGTCGCCCTGGGCCTCGTAGCCGCGAGCTTCCTGCCGCGCAAGCGCGCAGTCCACGACACTGGCGACGCATCCGTGGCGACGCTGGTCGACTAGTCGCCATTAGCGGGCGTTCGGGGTCAGGCGTTAGGGGTCAGAGTCATGACTCTGACCCCGGAAGCTCGGAAAACTCACAATCGCTTGATGAAGCGCCGTGCATCCATGCCGTAGCCCATCGCTTGATAGAAGCAGTGGGCGCCATCGCGGTGGTCGCCGCTGGTTACTTCCATACGTGCGGCGCCCCTGGCAATCGCCCAGTTCTCGATGGCGCGGATGAGGCAGCGGCCGATGCCCTGCCGTTCGCGGCCCCGGCGTACCGAGAGCGCGGTAATCCGCACCAATTCTCCTGGTTGGTGGAAAACCGGGATCGCGTGCGCGCTGACCACGCCGGTAAGTGAAGAGATCTCGGCGCATACCAGCACGATATCGCGCGGCGACTCCCTGAAATGGGACAGATGGATGGCAACCGCCTCCGGTGTGGTGCCATAGCCTAGCGAATGCATGCATGCGGCGATCTCCGCCGCGTCACGCACGCATCCGCGGCGGACCAGGTGAGTGGATGTGGCCATGGCTAACTCCTCTCCTCCGCTTCGACGCTTTCGAGCGTGTGGGCGCATTGAGGCTTCGACATGGCAATCGCGTGGCGTACTGGGCCTGCACGGGGCGTTATCGGCGAATATCCGCAGTAGCCTGGGAATTATCCCGCAAGCCTGCGCGGGACCAACGGCACTTTATCTTCGAGCGGCGGATGGGCATCCTCTCTGGTCTGGTAGTGGAGGGAACCGATGATGACGATCCTGGTGACTGGCAGCTCAGGCCACCTTGGTGAGGCGCTGGTGCGCCGCCTTCGTGCGGAGGGCGCGGCCGTTCGCGGCCTGGATATCAATCCGTCCCCCTTCACCGACGTCGTCGGTTCAATCACCGATCCTGCGGTGGTAGAGCGAGCGATGGACGGTATTGCCGTGGTGTTCCACACCGCCACGCTGCACAAGCCACATGTGGCAACGCATCCACCGGGCGACTTTGTCGACACCAACATCAACGGCACGCTTGCGTTGCTCGAGCGCGCCGTGGCGAACAAGGTAAGCGCCTTTGTGTTCACCAGCACCACCAGTGCCTTCGGTGCGGCGCTGACGGCGGGTCAGGACGAGGCCGCGTGGATCACCGAGGACGTACGTCCTGTACCCAGGAATATCTACGGGGTGACCAAGGTTGCTGCCGAGGACCTGTGCGAGCTTTACCACCGCAAGCGCGGGCTTCCGGTGGTCGTGCTGCGTACCTCCCGGTTCTTTCCCGAAGATGACGATGACCCGGCGAAGCGGGCGGCCTATGCGCCGGCGAACATGCAGGCCATGGAGTTGCTGTACCGGCGTGTGGACATTGCCGACGTGGTCGATGCACACCTGTTGGCTTCCACGCGTGCCCGCGTCATTGGCTTTGATCGCTTCATCGTTTCGGCAACCACGCCTTTCAAGCGTGGGGAGGCCCGTGTGCTGCGGCATCACTTGCCCGCTGCCATCGCCGCCCACTTTCCTGACGCCGCTACATTGTTCGAAGCCCGGGGCTGGCGCATGCTCCAGGGCATCGACCGCGTGTACGACAATGCCCGTGCCAGGGAATTATTGGCGTGGAAGCCGAAGCACGATTTCGCCCACGCGCTGGAGCGGCTCCGTGCGGGCGGGGATTTCCGTAGCGAGATGGCGATTGCCGTGGGCGTAAAGGGATATCACGACAGGGCGTTCGAAGAGGGTCCGTATCCGGTGGATATGCCTCATTGAATGGCGCTGCGGAACGTTGCCAGGGCTTCGCGAACCGGTCCGGCCAGGCGCGACTCTGCAACGATGGCGGCCGCATCCCACGGCCTGCCAAGCAGGTCCAAAGTGATGCATGCGTCATCCACGATATGGGCCGACATCGTACTTAGAACAAGCCGCAGCGATTCCTGTGCGTCACTGCATGCCCTCGGGTGCGAGCAGCGCCGCGGCCCCGAGCAACGCCGTGTTGGTCGAGTTGACCCGGAGGCTACCGGAGATCGCCAGGAGATTCAGTGCAGGCGGAATTTGCATTCAGGCGATTATGCATAGGACGTCGAAGGATTGGAATTTCCACGCGTCAACACAGCGCTGACCTTTGGCACATGCCCTTATTGCATACTGGTTGCAGATTCTGCGCATGCCAAGGGAGCCATCGATGACGCCTTTCATCTGCATTACCTGCGGTACCCAGTACGGGACGGAACATCATCGGTGGCGGGCGTGCCGCCGTGGATGCTTCGTTTGATCGCTACCTGGCGGATACGGGTAGTTGACGTGCCTACTGGCTAGCCCTACTGGCGTTTAACCCCAAAAGCTGAATACGGGCGATTATGCATAGGACCCCAGGGACTGGAATGTTCATGCACGCTTTGGACGTAGGAATAAACGAGAGCATTGACGCCCGCCACGCCTCGTTGAGTTGGCTTGCCGCAAGACTTCCATGGAAGGCGGATTCCGTGGCCTCGATCGAGGCGGTGCGGGAAAACAACCAGGAGAGCGACGCCGACTGCATGCGTCGCTACCAAAGTGGCGATACCAGTGGCTTCGAGGTGCTCTACCTCCGCTACCGTCACCGGCTGCATCGTTACGTAT
>NZ_DATHFX010000253.1:0-2824 GCF_035317885.1 Pinirhizobacter sp. | reverse complement strand
TGCCGCTAGGATGGTCCATGAAATAACGGCCTACCAGATCGTGCGCATTGCCTAGTCCCTCGGGAGAAACCGAATCGGAGAGCAGCAGCAAGCGCGCATTCTCGATCCCGCCGGCAGCAAGCACGTACTGGCGCGCGGTGATGCGGCCGCGGCGTCCATCCACGCCGCCGATGCGGGCGTGGTCTACCGATGCGCCGTCGGGCGTGGCCTCGAACGACATCAGGTTGGCATGCAGCAACACCATGATGTTCTCGGCAGCGTCCAGTTGCGCGCGGTAGTGCTTGCCGAAGAACATCGGACTGCGCGCGAATACGGGGTTCGCCAGCGTGCCTTCGTCGAAGCTGCATGGCGTGCGCGCCGGCGTCGTCAGGAAACTGCCGTCGGTGAAATCATGCGCATCGATGCCCAGGTAGCCGCGGGCCTGCTCGTACCAGGGCTCCAGTTCATCGTAGCTGACCGGCCAGCCGGAGCCGGGAACCCAGTCGCGCTGTGCCAGGTCGTGCCGCGAAAACGTAATGCAACCGCCGCCCCACAGCGTGCAGCTGCCGCCGAACACGCGCATGCGCGAACTTGACGCGTCAAAGGGCGTGGAGCCGACCGATTCACCTTCGTACAGCGACTGACTGCGTTCTTCACCCGCAAGACCACCACCCTCTATCACGCATACGCGTGTGCCGGTGCCGATGAAGCTGCGGGCAATGGCGATCCCTGCCGCGCCTGCACCCACGATGCACAAGTCGGCTTCGACGTCGTTGGGCGACGTCGAGTCGAGGTAATCGATGATCACAAACGCTAGCCTTTGGCGATCAAACGCCGTAGTAATCCCGGTACCAGCGTACGAAGTTAGCTACCCCTTCGGCTACGGGGACCTTAGGCGTATATCCAACGGCCTGCATCAGGTCCCGGACGTCTGCCTCGGTATCGGGAACGTCGCCCGGCTGCAGGGGAAGCATCTGCATGTTGGCTTTCTTGCCCAGGCACGCTTCGAGCACTTCGATGTAGCGCAGCAGTTCAACCGGTTCAGCATTGCCGATGTTGTAGATGCGATACGGCGCCACGCCGCTGGAGGCGGGATCCGGTGTCATGCCATCCCATTCAGGATTCACCCCGGGCACCGCGTCGAGCGTGCGGATCACCCCTTCGACGACATCATCGACATAGGTAAAGCTGCGCTTGTGCTTGCCATGGTTGAACACGGGAATGGGTTCATCGGCCAGGATTGCCTTGGTGAACATGAACAGCGCCATGTCCGGCCGGCCCCAGGGGCCATAGACGGTGAAGAAGCGCAGGCCCGTGCAGGGGAAGCGGTACAGGTGCGCATAGGCATGCGCCATCTGTTCGTTGGCTTTCTTGGTGGCCGCGTACAACGTAAGAGGGTGCTCGGTGCCCTGGTGCTCGGAAAACGGCATGGCGAGGTCCGCGCCATACACGGAGCTAGTGGAAGCGAACACCAGGTGTTCCACGCCGTGATGGCGGCAGCCTTCAAGGATGTGCAGGAAGCCGGTGACATTGCTGGCCACGTACACGTGGGGGTTCTGCGCGGCATAACGCACGCCCGCTTGCGCTGCCAGGTTCACCACACGCTGCGGCTTGTGTTCGGCGAAGGCGGCTTCCACCGCCGCGCGATCGGCGAGGTCGGCCTGGATGTGGATGTAATTGGGATGGTCGATGAAGCGCGCCAGGCGCGCCTTCTTCAGCGTGACGTCGTAGTAGTCGTTCATGCTGTCGAAGCCGATCACCTCGTCGCCGCGCTCGAGCAGGCGCATCGCGACGTGCGAACCGATGAAGCCGGCGGTGCCGGTAACCAGGACTTTCATGGGGCAGCCTTATCGGGCAGTGCTACAGGCGCCCATCGACCGCGGCGCGGGGAAGCACGTATTTTACATCGTAAAGCACGCTCAGGCCCTTGCCGAAGGCGCGGATGCCTTCCGGCCCCATGGCCACGAACTCCTTGTGGCCCACGGCCACGATGACCGCGTCGTAGCTGCCGTTTTCAGGGTTCTCGATGGGCGTAAGGCCATATTCGTGCTCAGCTTCCGCCCTGTTTACCCAAGGGTCGTGCACGTCCACATGGGCGTTGTAGCCGCGCAGCGCACCGACGATATCCACCACGCGGGTATTGCGAAGATCCGGGCAGTTTTCCTTGAAGGCCAGGCCCAGCACCAGCACGCGTGCTTTCACCGGATTGATGCCCTTGCGCACCATCAGCCGGATCACTTCGGAGGCTACATAGGGCCCCATCGAATCGTTGGTGCGGCGTCCGGCAAGGATCACGTCGGGATGGTGGCCCACTTCCTGCGCCTTGTGGGTGAGGTAGTACGGGTCCACGCCGATGCAATGCCCGCCCACCAGGCCCGGCCGGAACGGCAGGAAATTCCACTTGGTGCCTGCGGCCTGCAGCACTTCCAGGGTATCGATGCCCAGTTTGTTGAAGAGGATGGCAAGGTCGTTCACCAGGGCGATGTTGAGGTCGCGCTGGGTGTTCTCGATCACCTTGGCAGCCTCGGCTACCTTCAGCGAGCTCGCCTTGTGGGTGCCGGCGGTGATCACCGAGCCATACAGCGCGTCGACGAAATCGGCCGTTTCCGGCGTGGAGCCGGAGGTCACCTTCAGGATGCTGGTGACCCGGTGCTGCTTGTCGCCGGGATTGATCCGTTCGGGGCTGTAGCCTGCGAAGAAATCCTGGTTGAACTTCAACCCCGAGACACGCTCGAGGATCGGCACGCATACTTCCTCGGTGCAGCCGGGGTAGACGGTGCTTTCGTAAACCACGATATCGCCAGGGCTCAAAACCTTGCCCAGCGACTCGCTGGCCTTGACCAGG
>NZ_DATHFX010000252.1:0-3622 GCF_035317885.1 Pinirhizobacter sp. | reverse complement strand
CCATTGCTCGGTGCGACGGTCCACAACATCGGCGACGGCTGGACCCGCCTGCGGGCGCTGGCGGCGATTCGCAACGAGCATCGCCGCGGTGCGTTCGACGTGGTGCAGGCGTTGTTCTCCGGGGCGTGCGGCCAGGTGGCGGTAGTCGCCGCGCGATGGCTGCATGCGCGTGGCGTGGTGCATATCGGCGGTGGCGAGCTGGTTTCGATGCCGCGCATCGGCTACGGCGGACGGCGGAACTGGAAGGGCCGCCTGCGCGAAGCCTGCGTCCTGCGCGGCGCGCATGCGGTCACCGCGGCCAGCGTGCCGGTGGTGGAATCGCTGCTCGCCTTAGGCATCCATGCGCGGCGCATTGCGCTGGGCGTGGACTTGCGCACCTGGTCACCGCTGGCGCCGCGCCGGCGCGGCCAATCCGTGGCGCGCCTTATCCACGTGGCCAGCCTCAACCGCGTCAAGGACCAACCTACCCTGCTTCACGCGCTGGCGAAACTGAAGCGCGCGGGTATCGCCTTCCGGATGGATATCGTGGGCGTGGACACCCTGGACGGCCAGATGCAGGCGCTGGCAAACCACCTTGGCCTGGAGGGGAACGTCCATTTCATGGGTTTCAGGACGCATCGTGAGCTTCGCGACCTGGTCAAGGCCGCGGACCTCCTGGTGATGTCGTCCGCGCACGAAGCCGGTCCCATGGTGTTGTTCGAGGCTGCCATCGCCGGCGTGCCCACGGTGGGTACGGCGGTGGGGCACCTGGTGGAATGGTCACCGTCCGCAGCGCTCGCGGTGCCCGTGGGCGACGCCACGGCGCTTGCCAGCGGTATCGAGCGCCTGCTGGCCAACGAGGATCTTCGCCTGCACATGGCCGGCATCGCGCAGCACCGCGCCATCATCGAGGATGCCGACTACACCGCCCGTGCGTTCGAGACGCTGTACCTGGAAGTACTCGGGCCGTTGGCCGCCACTACCGGCTGAGGGGCTGGCGTTACCGTGTCGCCGAATTCTTCGAAGGCGGCGCGCACGGCGTACAAGGTGTCCATGCGCGGCACCGGCCCCGTCAACACACGAAGGAACCGGCGTCCCCTGGGCAGGTCCACCCAGCTATGTTCGCGCAGCCACAATTGCGTGCGCATCATGTCCTGTTGTTCCTGCAGCGCCTCGGCGGGTGGCCGGATGCGGTTCTCCAGGTACGCGCGCAATTCGCCGAACGAGCCGAGCCACTCGATGCCGTGCAACGTGTGATGCCACAAGCCGGTGCACGAGGCTTCGGTGAGCGTGCGCCGCCGCGAGGCCAGGCGCAGCAGGGGACGGCCGCGGGCCGGCAGCCGGCGGAGCACTGCCCGGGGGATCGCATGCCGGTAATAACGCGCCACCATGGCCAGCGCGGGGAACGCCCACCATGCACCGCGGCGGTCGGCACCCCAGACTTCGTCCCAGTCGTTGGCGGACATGCGAGCGGCCAGCAATGCGATGTCGTGCATGTGCAGAAGGCGCATGCTGCGATTGCAGATATTCCCCGCCGCATGCAACAACAGGTGGCTCATCAACGCACCGTTGGATGGATACGCGTTGAGTCCCGGATGTGCCGCGCCGGGGAACACCCGTTCGGTGATGTCCACCGTGACCACCGGCAAGCGTTCCTGGATGCGGGAATGCAGCTCGATACTGACCGGGGTATCACGGTGTTCGCCCAGGCAGAACTGCCGCTCGCCATCGGCAGGCTTCAGCACGCGGTGTTTCCACACCGAAAACGAAAGCACGTAACCCAGGCCCTGGAGCAAGGCCGTCATCGCGTCGAGGTCGCCTTCGGGCACCAACAGGTCGATGTCGGCCATGGGCCGGTCGCCCGCCTGGTAAAGCCCCATCGCGTGCAAGGCCGAACCTTTCAACGGTACCGTGGCTATGCCGGCGGTGCGTGCCTGCTGGTCGATCTGCGAAAGCAGGTCCGCGATGCGCTGATGGCGCGCTTCCACATGCTCGCGTTGGCTTGCAGTGAAAGCCGACCAGTGCGGCCCTTGCCAGGCCTGGCATTTGGCCATCAGCGGCGCTACGCCGTGGATGGCAGCCGCCGCCGACGCCAGGCGCCACTGCGCCTCGTCCCACGCAGGGGTCGGGCCACCGGGCCTTGCAAGCTCGCAGGCCAGTGCTTCGGTGGCGAGGCGGAGGCCCTGCCTAACGGTTTTGAGAGGTGGCAGCACGGCGCTTGACCTGGCTGGCGTCGGAAGGTGCCAAAACGGGCGTGGCGTTCGGGTTGCGGTGCGCGCCCTCGCAGGCGATCAGGGCATCCCATCGCGCCTGGAGGCTGGCCAGCTCCATCGCTGGTGCCTCCTGGCCCGCCTGTTGCAACTCCACCTGGGTATGCAAGAGGTCGCGGAAGCTACGGTAGAAGTGCGAGTCGTAGGCGCCGCTGAACATCATGGCCAGGTCGCCGGAGTCCTGCCAGTGGGTCTTTTCGCCCAACTGGGCCTGCACCTGCTCGAAGAATTTGGTCCCCGGAAGTGGATAGGACACGCTCACCCCAATATCGTCGGGCGCGGCGCGGGCAATCAATGCACGCGTGGCCAGGAGATCGTCGAGCTGTTCACCGAGATAGCCCAGCTGGATGAAGAAACCGACGCGGATGCCGCGCTTGCCCAGCCGCTGCCGGGCAGCCACCAGGTCGTCCACGCGGGTGCCCTTGGTCATGCTGTCCAGCACGCGCTGGCTGCCGCTTTCGGCACCGATCCATGCTTCGGCGCACCCGGCCCGCGCCAGCGCGTCGGCCATGCGATCGCTGCAAAGGTCCGCGCGCGTCTGGATGGTGAAGGGCACCGAGCCATCGGCCTCGTCCAGGTGCTCGGCAAAGGCGCTGACCCAGTCGATGTGGAAGCCGAAGATATCGTCGGCCATCCAGATATGGTCGGGTGCGTACGCGTGCTTGAGGTAGGTCATCTCCGCGGCCACGTCCGCTGCGTCCCGTTGCTTGTAGTGGTTGCCCCAGATCGGCTTCGCACACCAGTTGCAGCGGAACGGGCAGCCACGCGAGGCAGCCATGTTCAGGCTGAAGTAACCGTGCCGTTCCTTCCACAGGGCGCGGTAACGTTCAATGTCCACCAGATCCCAGGCCGGATGGCCCACCAGGCGCGGGTCCGGTGGCATCGCGCCGATACGCGGCACCTTCGCCTGGCCGGCCACGAGCGTGGCCACGCCGTCGATGTTCGACACCCAGTCGCGCGCGTCCATGGCCGGGTTCGCATCCAGCCTATCGATCAGCTGGGCGAGCGCGGCGATGCCCTCGCCCACCAGCACCGCATCGGCGCCCGCCGCCAGGAACGCGTCGGGATGGTCCGAGGCATCGGAGCCGGCCACGATCACCCGTGCCCCCATCGAGCTTGCTTCGGCGATCATCCGGCAGGCCGCTTCGCGCATGCGGCCCAGGCACATCTTGGTCAGGAAGTTGAAATTGTCTTCGTAGAAGACCACCACGTCCGGTGCCGACTCATGGAACGCCGGTTCGTAGTCCTCAACGCCTTCAGCGAGCATGGAGTCGAACAAGGTCACCTCGTGCCCGGCATCACGCAAGAAGGCAGCGACCTGGATCGTCGCCAGCGGCGGATAGGGCTTGCCTCGCTCCCATTGCTTGCTGTCG
>NZ_DATHFX010000251.1:0-2534 GCF_035317885.1 Pinirhizobacter sp. | reverse complement strand
TGGGCGTTTCGGGCCTGCAAGGCAGCGGCAAGAGCACCGTGGCCCGGACGATGGCGCGCCTGGCCGGCGAACGCGGCGTGCGAGCGGTGTCGCTGTCGCTGGACGACTTCTACCTTGGCCACGACGCGCGCCAGGCCCTGGGCCGGGAGGTCCATCCACTGCTCGCCACCCGCGGCGTGCCCGGGACGCACGACCTTCACCTTCTTCTTTCGACACTCGATGCGTTGGTCGATCCCGCCACGCACTGGCCGTTGGCCGTACCGCGCTTCGACAAAGGGCGCGACGACCGCGCGCCGCGCGAACAATGGCCGCACGTGGACGGGACGCCAGACCTGGTGGTATTCGAAGGCTGGTGCCTGGGCGTGCCGCCGCAGGACGACATCGAGCTTGCCACGCCGGTCAACGCGCTTGAGCGCGACGAGGACGCCGATGGCACGTGGCGGAACTTCGTCAATGCGCAACTTGGCGCCTATGCAGCGGCCTGGGCGCGCATCGACCGCCTGGCCGTGCTGCAGGCGCCGGGCTGGGATGTGGTCCGCGCGTGGCGCGGCCAGGCCGAGCGCGAACATGCAGGCGCGCCACGTGCAATGAACGATGACGCGCTCGACCGTTTCCTGTCCCACTACGAGCGGATCAGCCGCCACGCCCTGCGCACCCTGCCGGCGCGCGCGGATGTCCTGGTGGAACTGGACACCGCGCGCACGCCGGTACGGGTTACTCGACGATGACGGCCGTGCCGTAGGCCAGCACTTCAGTCACGCCTTCTGCGACGTCATTGGCGTCGTAGCGCATGGCGATCACGCCGTTGGCGCCATGTTCGCCGGCATGCTGGAGCATCAGCTCGAAGGCTTCCTCGCGGGCCTTCTCGCACAGTTCGGTGTAGATCGTGATATTGCCGCCGACCAGCGTCTGCAACGCGGCGCCGAAGTTGCCGATCACACTGCGCGAACGCACGGTGATGCCGCGGACCACACCCAGTCCGCGGACGATCCGGTGGCCGGGAATTTCGTTGGAGGTTGAGACCATCTGCCGCTGCACGGGACCTGCCATGGGGATGCTCCTGGTTTGAAGGTACGGGGTAAGTATCGTCGGATTTCAGACAAGGGCCAGGTAACCCAGCCTCGCGTCCGGCCACACAGGTTGCCAGCCGGTCGCGCGAAGACGGTGGTTGCGCAGCCGCTTGCTGCCGATGCCCGGGGGCGGCGGCCCTTCCGGCGGTAGTGGTGCGCCACATGCGATGGCGATCGCATCGTAGAGTTCATGCATGGGCAGCGGCGTATCGTCCACGCCCAGGTAAACAGGCGCGGGTGATGGATCATCCAGTGCGTGCATAAGCGCCGATGCGGCATCATCGACGTGGATGCGATTGACATGGAACGGATGCGTGCGCGGGACGCGGGCCGCGCCGGCACGCAGGCGGTCGATGAGCTGCAGGCGCCCGGGCCCATACAGCCCGGCAAGACGCACCGCCGATCCACCCTGCCCCTGCACCAGCGCCTCGGCTTCCAGCAACACGCGGCCGTTGAAACCCAATGGCGCGGGTGGCGTGTCTTCGTCCACCCAGCCGCCGTCGTGGTCGCCGTAGACCGCCGACGACGACGCCAGCACGACGCGCGCGTCGGGGTTCGCATCGAGCATGCGTGCCAGCCCCTGGACGAACACGCGTCGATAGATGGCCTCGTTGCGTGCATCGGGCGTGGCGGTGAACACGATGGCATCGACGCGCGGCAGCGGCGGTGGTGCGGTCAGATCGCCCTCGTGCCAGTGCAGGCCGCAGGCCGTAGGCGCCTGGGCACTGCGCCGCAATGCATGTACCTCGATATCCCGCGCCAGCAGGCGCCGCGCCAGGCGTAAACCGACATCGCCACAACCGGCGATGAGTACTCTCCGGCCATTACTTGTTAGCATCGATGGCATGAATCCGTCGTCCAACCTCTTCGTCATCGGCCCCACCGGCGCAGGCAAGACTTCGCTGGGCAAGCGCCTGGCCGCGCATTACGGCCTGCCCTTTATCGACCTGGACCAGGCCATCGAAGCGAAGACCGGGGTATCGGTGAGCACCATCTTCGAGATGGAGGGCGAAGCCGGTTTTCGCCAGCGCGAAAGCGCTTGCCTGGACGAGTGTAGCCGCAGGCAAAGCGTCGTGCTGGCCACCGGCGGCGGCGCGGTGATGGACCCGCGCAACCGGCAAGCCCTGCGCGAACGCGGCTTCGTCGCCTGGTTGCAGGTCGACGTGGACCAGCAAGTGAACCGGCTGGAGCACGATCACAACCGACCGCTGCTGGAAACCGGCGACCGCCACGGCCGCCTGACGGCCATGGCCGCGGCCCGCGCTCCCTTCTACGGCGAAATCGCCGATCTCATCGTGCCACCGCAGGGCAACGGCCTGGCCGCGGCTGCAGCAACTACCATTGAACTCATCGACGCCCACTGGCGGCGTCCCGTGCGAGCCTCATGAAAGAACTCACCGTCGCGCTTGGTGCGCGCAGCTACCCCGTCTGGATCGGACAAGGCCTCATCGACGACGCGCCCCG
>NZ_DATHFX010000250.1:0-11317 GCF_035317885.1 Pinirhizobacter sp. | reverse complement strand
ACCTGACTGTCCCGGCAGGCGATGCAACAGATGCCCTGCTAGAATCCCGCCCCATGCTGACCGTAACGCCCTCCATCATCATTCCCGAACCGGAGCTGGTCGAACGCTTCCTGCGTGCCGACGGCCCTGGCGGGCAGCATGTCAATCGCACCGAGAGTGCGGTGGAGCTGCGCTTTGACGTGGTCAATTCGCCCAGCCTTCCCGACGACGTCCGCGAGCGCCTGCTGGCGCGGGCCGATCGTCGGCTTACCACCGACGGTGTGCTGGTGATCCAGGCGCGCCGGTTTCGCGACCAGGCGCGCAATCGCGACGATGTGCGCGAGCGGCTGGCCGAGGTGATCCGAGGCGCCACCATCGTGCCGAAAAAGCGCCTGGCCACGCGGCCGACGCGTGCTTCGAAAGAACGCCGGCTTGCCGGCAAGCAGCAGCGCGGACAGGTCAAGGCCGGCCGGTCGCGGCCCAAGGGCGACGAATGAAGCCCCTACCCACCGTGCCCACGAATGTGCCGCGGATCCGCAGCAACTTCTGGCGTCGAGTGAGCGGCTTCGTATTGTCGATCAGCGGCTGGCAGCTCAAGGGCACGTTCCCCAACCTGCCGAAAATGATCGTGATCGGCGCGCCGCATTCGTCTTACTGGGACGGTGTATGGGGCGTGCTGCTGAAGGTGTATCACGGCATCGACATCGGCATCATGATCAAGCGCGAGGTGGTGGACGGCCCGCTTGGCGTGATCCTGCGCCCACTGGGCGCGGTGCCGATCGACCGTTCCGCCGCGACCAATATCGTGGACCAGATGAAGGAACGCTTCGGCTCGCGCGATCGCATGTGGCTGGGCATTACGCCGGAGGGTACGCGCAAGAAGGTCGTCCACTGGAAGTCCGGATTCCTGCGCATCGCCGAAGCCGCCAACGTGCCGTTGCTTCCGCTGTTCATCGACTATCCGTCGAAGAGCTTCACCCTGGGCGAACCCTTCTATCCCACGGGCGACCAGGATGCCGACATGAGTGCCATCCGCGCCCTTTTCCGCCCGTACGTCGGCAAGCACCGCAATACCGAGTGACGGAGTTTGAGGTTGGGGGTCAGAGTGAAACTCTGACCCCGCTGTTGCCGCTGTTGGTCACCGCTGCGAGTGGCCGGGCTCGTCGTAGTCGCGATGGCTGAGCAGGCCCGGACGAATCAGGTCGATGAAGGCGCGGGCTTCGGTGCTTAAGAATTTTCCCTTGCGCATGACCACGCCGTAGCTTCGCTGCGGGAAGAACTGGCGCATGTTGCGAATGGCGAGGGTCCCCTTGTCGGCATCGGACAGGCAGATGCTGGTGACGATGGAGATGCCCATGCCCTTGGCCACGTACTGCTTGATCACATCCCATCCACCCACTTCCATCGCCACCGTATAGGGCACCTGGCGCTGCTGGAACACCATGTCCACCATGCGGTGGGTGGTAAGGCGTTGCGGTGGAAGGATCAGGCCATAGGGTGAGAGATCCTCCAGGCGGATGCTTTCCTTCGCCGCCAGCGGGTGGCCCAGCGGCATGATCAGCATTGGATCGTATTGGTACACCGGCGCCCAGGCGATGTCGTTGGGTACGTCCAGCATCGAGCCGATGGCAAAATCCGCCTCATCGGCGCGGAGCATGGCCAGGCCGTCGCGGCCGGTGACGTTGGCCAGCTGCAACTGCACGGCCGGGTACTGCTCGCGATAGGCATGCACGATGTCGGGCAACAGGTAATGGATGGTGGACGTGCCCGCCGCCACCGTCAGCTTGCCCGCCTGTACGCCGCGGGTGCGGGCATGGAAATCCCGGTCGAGCGTATCCATGCCCTCGATCAGGGGCCGGGCCAGGTCGTAGAGGATTTCCCCGGCATCGGTGACCGTGATGCGCCGGCGGGTTCGCTCGAGCAACCGGGTACCCAGTTCCCGCTCCAGTGCCTTGATCTGCAGGCTGATCGACGGCTGCGACAGGAACAGCGACTCAGCCGCACGGGTGAGGGTTCCCAGCTTCACCGTCGCCACGAAAGCACGCAGCTGCTTCTGCCGGTTGCCCTTGTAATACAGGCGCTCAACATCCTCCGCAGCCTTGTTCAGGCGCAAACCCGTTACTTTTTGTCTTTTAGATTCAGGCATTTACCTATGACTTTAACAAAGACAATGTAACGAATTGAAACATTTGCTTTGTCAACTTAGCCCTTTTCACCGTAGCTTGCCAGTCAACGCAACGATATGGAACCAAGGGCCATGGCCGCAGCAGCCGAATATCTCGCCAATGAAACGATCCAGCTGACAGGCACGATGCAGGACGGCTTCGAAGCGATCCTCACCCCCGATGCCCTGACCTTCCTGGCCACCCTGCACCGCCGTTTCGACGGGCGCCGCCGGGAATTGCTGGCCGAGCGCATCCGCCGCCAGGCCAGCTTCGACGAAGGCCAGTTGCCCGACTTCCGCGACGACACCCGGGCCATCCGCGAGGGCGCCTGGTCGGTGGCACCGATTCCCGCCGCCCTGCAGGACCGCCGGGTGGAGATCACGGGGCCGGTGGAGCGGAAGATGATCATCAACGCGCTCAACTCCGGCGCGAAAGTGTTCATGGCCGACTTCGAAGATTCCAGTTCGCCCACCTGGGACAACCAGGTGCGCGGCCAGGCGAACCTGCGCGACGCGGTCAAGGGCAGCATCGAATTCACCAGCCCAGAGGGCAAGGTCTACCGTGTGGGCCCTGACCCCGCCGTGCTGATCGTCCGCCCCCGTGGCTGGCACCTGCCCGAGCGCAGCCTGAAGATCGACGGCACGGCCATCGCTGGCGCCCTGTTCGACTTCGGCCTGTTCGCCTTCCACAACGCCCGCGCCCTGAATGAGCGCGACCGCGGCCCCTACTTCTACCTGCCGAAGCTGCAGTCGATGGAGGAGGCGGCGCTCTGGAACGCCGTGATGGACCTGGCCGAGGGCGAGCTGGAACTACCGCGCGGCAGCATGAAGGCCACGGTGCTGATCGAAACGCTGCCGGCCGTGTTCCAGATGGATGAAATCCTGCATGCGCTGCGCACGCGCATCGTCGGGCTGAATTGCGGCCGATGGGATTACATTTTCTCGTACCTGAAAACCTTCCGTGACCACCGCGATCGCCTGCTGCCCGAGCGCGGCCAGGTGGTGATGACGGTGCCGTTCCTGAAAAGTTACTCGGAACTGTTGATCCGCACCTGCCATCGCCGCGGCGCGTTCGCCATGGGTGGCATGGCCGCGCAGATTCCCATTCGCAACGACGATGTCGCCAATGAAGCGGCGATGGCCAAGGTGCGTGCCGACAAGCTGCGTGAAGTCACCGCCGGCCACGACGGCACATGGGTGGCGCATCCGGCGCTGGTGCCGGTGGCCAAGGAAATCTTCGACGCCCACATGCCGATGCCCAACCAGGTGCATGTATTGCGTGGCGATGTCGAAGTCACCCGCGATCAGCTGATCGTGCCAGCCATCGGCACCGTGACCCGCGCGGGCTTCGACAACAACGTGGAAGTCTGCCTGCGCTATACGGCCAGTTGGCTGGGCGGCAATGGCTGCGTGCCCATCCATCACCTGATGGAGGACGCCGCCACCGCCGAGATCGCCCGCGCGCAGTTGTGGCAGTGGCTGCATCGCGGCCCAGTGGAATTCTCAGACCATGCGGTGATCGACTTCGCCCTGTTCGACCAGGCCCTGAACCGCCACGCGCACCTGTTGGCCAACAGCCGCGACCCGGGCCACGAATACGCCATGGAAGCGGCCGAACTGATTGGCCGCCTCACCCACGCCGACATCCTGGCGGACTTCCTCACCCTGCCCGCTTACGACCAGCTCGCCTGATGACCGCCGCACACTCTTTTCCGGAGCACACCATGAAGACGAATACCGCCGCCGAGATCAACCAGGCCTGGAACCAGGACTCCCGCTGGGAGGGCGTGTCGCGCCCCTATGGCGCCGAAGACGTGCTGCGCCTGCGCGGCAACGTGCAGGTGGAACACACGCTGGCCCGCCGCGGCGCCGAACGCCTGTGGCAGAGCCTGAAGACCGAGCCGTTCGTCAACGCGCTGGGCGCGCTCACCGGCAACCAGGCGATGCAACAGGCCAAGGCCGGCCTGAAGGCGATCTATCTCTCCGGCTGGCAGGTGGCCGCCGACGCCAACACGGCCGGCACCATGTATCCCGATCAATCGCTTTACCCGGTGGATTCGGTGCCCAACGTGGTGCGCAAGATCAACAAGACGCTCCTGCGCGCCGACCAGATCCACCACGCCGAAGGCAAGGACGATATCGACTGGATGCTGCCCATCGTGGCCGATGCCGAGGCGGGTTTCGGCGGCGTGCTCAACGCGTATGAACTGATGTCGCACATGATCGAGGCCGGCGCCGCCGGCGTGCATTTCGAAGACCAGCTCGCCAGCGCCAAGAAGTGCGGTCACATGGGCGGCAAGGTGCTGGTGCCCACGCAGGAAGCGGTGCAGAAGCTCGTCGCGGCGCGTCTGGCGGCAGACGTGGCCGGCGTGCCTACGCTGATCGTGGCGCGAACCGATGCCATGGGCGCAGGCCTTGTGACCAGCGACGTTGACGACCACGACAAGCCGTTCCTCACCGGCAAGCGCACGGTGGAAGGCTTCTACGAAAGCACGCAGGGCATAAGCCAAGCCATCGCCCGTGGCCTGGCCTATGCGCCCTACGCGGACCTCATCTGGTGCGAAACCTCCACGCCCGACCTGGCCCAGGCGCGCCAGTTCGCCGAAGCCATCAAGGCCAAATTCCCCGGCAAGATGCTGGCCTATAACTGTTCACCCAGCTTCAACTGGAAGAAGAACCTCGACCACGACACCATCGCAAGTTTCCAGAAGGACCTGGCCGCCTTGGGCTACACCTTCCAGTTCATCACCCTGGCCGGCTTCCACGCGCTGAACCATTCGATGTTCCAGCTGGCCCGCGGGTATCGCGATCGCCAGATGGAAGCCTATGTGGAGTTGCAGGAGGCTGAATTCGCCGCCGAGAAGGACGGCTATACCGCCGCCAAGCACCAGCGCGAAGTGGGTACCGGCTACTTCGACCAGGTGAACCAGGTGATCGCGGGTGGCCTCAGTTCGTTGTCGGCGCTGTCGGGGTCGACGGAGGAGGAACAGTTCCATCCGCGGGCCAGCGCGGCTTGACGGTTGGGGGCTGGGGGTTAGGGGTCAGAGTAATTACTCTGACCCCGGGCCTCGTTCCCGCCCTGCCGCCCATCCCCTGGCAAACGCCACCAGGTCGGGGAAGAACGTACGGAAGCGCGGCCACAGCTCGCCCTCCAGCGCCAGCAACACCGGCATCGATTCGCCTAATGGATTTTCCCGGCTCAGCCGATGCGACATGCCGGCCAGCGCGCGGCCCAGCGCGTCGGCGCGGGCGTAGTTCGCAGGCAGGCCCTCGCGTTCCATGTAGCTGACGAACCCGCGCATGCGCTCGGGCAGGATGCCAGCACGCTCGCGCAGCAACGCGCGCACGCCATCGGAATAGTCCTGCAGCGGCACGTCGCTCCAGCGATTGAAATCCCGCGCCAGGCAATGGTCGAACCACATGTCCAGCAGGATCCCGGCATAACGCCGGAACGGCGCCTGGAACAAGCCGCGCGCCTGGACCACCGCCGGGT
The DNA here is from genome assembly GCF_035317885.1 of Pinirhizobacter sp. Lineage (GTDB taxonomy): Bacteria > Pseudomonadota > Gammaproteobacteria > Xanthomonadales > Rhodanobacteraceae > Pinirhizobacter. Next base: position 5,681 of record NZ_DATHFX010000250.1, on the reverse strand, counting down.
GGCGGTCGGTGAAGGTGTCGACGGCCCGGTGCAGCACGATCCCGCGCCGCACCCCTTCCGGAAGCGAGGGATCAGGTGCGCCCCGCACGAAATCGCCCATCATTCCGCCCAGGCGCAGGTCATCGTCGGCGCCGCCAAGGAAAGCGTGGGCAAGGATATTCAAAGTGTCGCACCCGGCCGGAAGGATCCGGCCGCAGCTAGTAGAATGGCCTCCATGAACGAACCTCTCGTGGATGCACCGGATACCTTCCCGGCCCAAGCCTTCAGCTTCGCCCTCGCCGGCCCCGCCGGCAAGCTCGAAGTGACCACCGATGCCGCCGATCCGGCCGAAGCCCGGCGCGGCACCGTGGTGATCTGCCACCCGCATCCGCTGCAGGGCGGCACCATGCACAACAAGGTGGTCACCATGCTCGAGCGCTCCCTGCGCGAATCGGGCCTGGACACCGCACGCTTCAACTTCCGCGGCGTGGGTGCTTCGGAGGGCGAGTTCGACAACGGCCTGGGCGAGGGCGACGACCTCGCCGCCGTGGTCGAATGGGCGCGGCGCGTGCATCCGGGCGATGCCCTGTGGCTGGCGGGGTTCTCCTTCGGTAGCTTCGTCTCGATCTCGAACGCGGTGCGCCTGCACGCGGACGCCCTGGTCAGCATCGCGCCGCCCGCTGGCCGCTGGGATTTCTCCAGCCTGCGCACGCCCACCTGCCCCTGGCTGATCGTGCAGGGCGAGGAAGACGAAGTCGTCGACCCGCAAACCGTCTACGACTGGATCGACAGCCTCGATGCGGAGCCCGTGCTGGTGCGCATGCCCGAGACCAGCCACTTCTTCCACCGCCGACTGATGGACCTGCGCGGTGCAGTGAAGCACGGGGTAAAGGACTGGCTGCCGCCAGCGCGCCAGGGATGAGTTGCGATGACGTAACCCCCAGCCTTCGCTACCGCGAGGGCGTGACCGGCCACCGCTGGGAATCGGATCCCGCGCAATTGGGCGTGTTGCCCGAATTCGATCGCATGCATGCGGCGCTTTGCCAGAAGCAGGACAACGGCGGCTTCTTCGGCAAGATCAAGACGCTCCTGGGGGATACCCGCGAGCCGGTACAGGGCCTGTACCTCTGGGGCAGCGTCGGCCGCGGCAAGACCTTCCTGATGGACATGTTCGTGGCGAGCATGCCCCGGGGCATGGTGCTGCGGCGGCACTTCCATCGCTTCATGGGCGAAACCCACGAAGCCATGCGCGCGCTGGGCGAACGCGCCGATCCGCTCGTGGAGGTAGCTGCAGGCATCGCGGCGAAGGCGCGCGTGCTGTGCCTGGACGAATTCCTGGTCAATGACATCGGCGATGCGATGATCCTGGCGAATTTGCTCGAAGCCTTGTTCGAGCGCGGCGTATCGCTGGTCACCACCTCCAACACGCCGCCCGGGAACCTGTACAGGGACGGCCTGCAGCGTGCGCGCTTCCTGCCAGCCATCGCCCTGATCGAGAAGCACTGCAAGGTGCACGAAATGGCCTCCCCGCGCGACTGGCGCCTGCGCGCCCTCGCCCAGGCGCCTGTGTACCTGGTGCCACCGGGGGCTGAAGCCGAACGTTCGCTCGCGCGCATTTTCGGTGCCCAGGCCACGGGTGACGTCGCCGATGGCGGCGCCCTTGAGATCCACGCCCGCCAGATTCCCGTGCGCAAACGCGCGGCGAACATCGCCTGGTTCGATTTCGCGGACCTCTGCGAAGGGCCCCGCGGGGTGGCCGACTACATCGAACTGGCGCGCCGCTACCCGATGGTGATGGTGTCCAACGTGCCGCAGTTCACCGTATACACCGAGAACGAGGCCAAGCGCTTCGTGCTGCTGGTGGACGAGTTCTACGATCGCCAGGTCAAGCTGGTGCTGTCGGCCGCGGCGCCCATCACCGAGCTCTACGACGGTGAGCGCGTGCGCGCGGAGTTCGCCCGCACCGAATCGCGCCTGATAGAAATGCAGAGCGAGGAATACCTCGCCCGCGAGCATCGGCCGGTCTAGTTCCGGCCGAAGAAACCATCGAAGGCGGCGATCGTGCGCTCGACGCCGTCGTCGCCGACATCCAGGTGCGTCACCAGGCGCACGTTGGGCAGGTAGCCGATGCTCACGCGCACGTCGGCGGCGCGCAGGTGTGCATCGAGCGCCTGCAGGCGGTCCACCGGCACGCGGACAAACACCATGTTGGTGTGCTGCGCATCCACCGTCATGCCCTTGAGGCCACGCAAGCCTTCGGCCAGCCGCGCCGCACGCGCATGGTCGTCGATCAGCCTTGCCACATGGTGGTCCAGCGCATACAGGCACGCGGCGGCCAGCATGCCCGCCTGGCGCCAGCCGCCGCCGGTCACCTTGCGCCAGCGGCGGGCACGGTCGATCAAGGCGGTGGATCCGACCAGCACTGAGCCCACCGGCGCACCGAGTCCCTTGGAGAAGCACACCGATACGCTGTCGAAGCCGGCGGCCACCTCGCGCGCCTGCACGCCGTAGGCCGTGGCGGCGTTGAACAACCGCGCACCGTCCAGATGCAGGCCAAGCCCGCGGCGACGGGCAAATTCCTGCGCCTCGCGCACATACTGGCGCGGTAGCGCGCGACCGTGCCAGGTGTTCTCCAGCGCCAGCAGGCGCGTACGGGCGAAATGCGGGTCCACCGGCTTCACCGCCGCTTCGAGATCGGCGATGGCCAGCGATCCGTCGCTCTGGTGCGCAATCGGCTGCGGCTGGATCGACCCAAGCACCGCCGCGCCGCCGCCTTCGAATTTATAGGTGTGGGCATCGGCGCCCACCAGGTATTCATCGCCCCGCTCGCAATGTGCCATCAGCCCAAGCAGGTTGCTTTGCGTACCACTGGGGACGAACAGCCCCGCCTGGAACCCCAGTTCCGCGGCCAATCGCTCCTGCAGGGCATTGACGGTGGGGTCTTCACCATACACGTCGTCGCCCACGGGCGCATCGAGCATGGCCTCGCGCATGGCCCCGGTAGGTCGGGTGACGGTGTCGCTACGCAGGTCGATGATCGCCATGGCTGCCTACACATTCTTAAAGACTTTGATATTACGGCGCCACTTCGCCTTACACAACGCAAGGCGCCCGCATTTTCCTTCGTAGAATTCAGATATTTCTTATAGGCCCTGAGCTATTCCTCGAATAGGGTCACGGCCACTTTTGCCTGCAACGAGATCCCATATGGATATGAGGAGTTCGAGCGCCGCCATGGATGGGTTCAGTAGGAAGGAAGGCCGCGTCGGCAGCGTTGCTTTTCTTACCATTCTCGCCTTGGCCATGTTGCCAACGGTCAGCCGCACCGCTTTGGGCCTGCTCCACGGCCTGCCGCTATGGCTAACCGTCCTGGCGTTGATCAACCGGCGCCGAGCCGTGGCGATCCTCCTATTTCCACTGGTTTTGTGTCTTCCGGCCGTTCTTTATTATCAGCACGCTTATCGCATGGCACCTGGGTTGAGCCTCTGGTTGATTCTTCTCGACAGCAGCGGATCGGAAGTCGTCGAGTATCTCGCCGGCTTCGCTCTTCCCCTGGTGATCTGGATAACGGTAGCTACACTGACCTTCATTACCGTGGTGCGACGTATTGACGGACCGATATTCCGGCACCGGACGATGCGATTCGCATGCGCGGCGTCCTTTCTGGTTCCATCGATAGGTATGGTCGGCCTCGGTGGTTCGAAAGGGTCGCTTGCCGAGAGCGCCAACAGGTATTTCCACAATTCCTTCCCGTGGAGCGTATTAGCCGGGCGCGCGCAAGCAAGAAGAGAGCTGGCCCTGTTTGCGGGCGCCGAACGCGAGGCGGCTGCATCAAGCACTGTGGTTGCGCAGAAAATCGACAATACAGGCGGTCCGCGCACGGTCGTCCTGGTGATCGGGGAGAGCGCACGGCGCGACCGGCATGGCATCTTTGGCTATACAACACCCACCACGAGAATCGTCGAAGGTATCGATGGCGTGGCCGCCTTTTCGGACGCGGTGACACTACATCCGTACACCGTGGATGCGGTTCCGGTGATCGTTGCCAGGCATGACCGGCTTGCTCCATCAGCCGTCCGCACGCCAAATCTGGTAAGCCTGTTCGCAGCAGCGGGGTTTCGCACGAGCTGGATCAGCAATCAGGCAGCCATGGGCGCTGACGACAGCCTGGTGTCAGTTTACGCGAAGTATGCCGATGATCGTTGGTTTTCACGCGCGGTGAGCCGTTCGGGAGCAACTTCGCTCGACGAGGATTTATTGCCAAGGTTCCGTTCCGAGCTTGCCGCAACGTCTGATGACAAGTTCATCGTGATGCATCTCTATGGCAGTCACGAGAACTTCGAGAAGCGTTATCCCGCTTCATTCGCGATATTTCCCGATGCCTATGACAATAGCATCGCTTATACCGACTTCATCCTGGGGCAGATACTGATCGAGCTTCAAGCCCTGCCTGGTCGCAATGGGCTGCTCTACGTCGCCGACCATGGCTTGAAGCTTGGCGAGTGCGACGGGCGCAGCGAACACTACGACATCAAACAAGCTTTTGAAGTCCCGCTATATATGTGGACCTCGGTGAGCTGGCGCGAGGCATATCCCCAGAAATGGTTGCATGCACTTTCCAATCGCGACGCTCCGGTGACAACGCTTTACGCGTTTGACACCTTGGTGGATATGGGAGGACTGACTTACCCCCAATATCAGGCCGGCATGTCGCTATTTTCTGAACGTCCCGATGCATCAGCGCGAAAAGTCCATACATTCGCCGGAGCCGTGGACTATGACCATGGCGCCAACGATGCGTTCTGCCACCTCGTGCCGACCCCAGCCGTACCGTGATTGGCGCGGCGCGCATGGGAATAAGTATTTATCGCGCCGGCCGAAAGGTTTAGGGTGTGAGTCGTCGGACCATGCCAGGGATATCCCAATGACGACAGACCCATCCAGCGGCAACACCAGCGCGCCCATCGTCGTGGTGATGGGCGTGTCAGGCTCGGGCAAGACCACCATCGGCCAGTTGCTGGCCACGCGGACGGAGCGCGACTTCGTCGATTCCGACCAGCTGCACACGCCCGAAAGCGTGGCGAAGATGCGTGAAGGCATCCCCCTTACCGACGACGACCGCGAACCCTGGCTCGAGGCCATCGAAGGCGTGATCAACCGTCACCGCGACACCGGGCGCGGCCTGGTGCTGGCAGCTTCGGCGCTGAAGGGCATCTATCGCGAGCGCCTCGCAGGCCCCGGAACGGTATTCGTGTTCCTGCATGGCACGCCGGCCTTGCTGCGCGAGCGCCTGGCCACCCGCAAAGGCCATTTCTTCGATCCGCATCTGCTCGACAGCCAACTGGCGACTCTGGAAGAACCGCATGGCGATGATATCTATCGCGCGGAGATCGACCAGACACCCACGCACATCGTCGATGGTTTCCTCACCTGGCTGGCCCACCGGCCCGCGTGACTACTTCGGGAAGTCGCTGATGATGCGCGTGGCCAGGGCCGGGTAATTCTGGTCGAAGTGATGCGTGCCGGGCATCGGGTGCACCACCACCCACTTCGGTAAAGCCTTGTCGGTGCAGATCGAGTCGTCGAAATCGTCCGCGCCCCAATAGCACGCCACGGGCGGCTTGCCGCTCAACGCAGCGATGGGAGGGATGGCCGGGGTGTGTGGGATCGGATTCAGCCATTGGGTAATGATGCGTGCCTTG
>NZ_DATHFX010000249.1:0-3218 GCF_035317885.1 Pinirhizobacter sp. | reverse complement strand
AGCCCGGCCATCGAGTTCCTCGATCAGCGCCTCGATGTTCAGAAGGTCCGTCAGGGGATCGTGGGTGGCGCGGTAGGCGAGGTTGCGCTGGGTGGCCATGCGTTCACTGACATCCTCAGCCAGCACCAGGCGGCCATGCCGGCCGCCGATCTCGATATCCGAGGCATGCACCCTGACTTCAAACGTGCTGCCGTCACGCCTGCGATGGATCCACACGCTGGTTTCGTCGAACCCTTCTGCGTCGCCTATGCTGTCCACGACCCGTGCTTCGTAGCCTTCCGGCCGGATGTCCAGGATGGTCATGGCCAGGAATTCATCACGCGTGTATCCGTAGGCACGCTGGGCGGCCTCGTTCACTTCCATGAAGGCCAGTGTCTGGACGTCGAATACCCAGAAGGGAAGGGGATTCTTGTCGAACATCAGGCGGAAGCGGCGTTCGGCATCGGCGAGGTTGGCTTCGCTTTGGACACGCTCGGTGACGTCCACGATGGTACCGGCAAGCGTGCCTTCGTCCCGGTCGGTGATCAGTGCACCCTTGGTTGCGATCACGCGCACGTCGCCGTCGGGCCGGATCAGGCGGTACTGAAGGTCGATGGGCGTTCCATGGGCCCAGGCGTTGCGCACGCTCCGGCTCACCTCGCGGACATCGTCGCGATGGAGCAACGTGTAGAAGAATTCGGCGGTGGTGGAGACCAGGCCAGGATCGAGCCCGAAGATCTGCGCCACCGTGGGTGACCACTCCAGCCGGCGGGAGGCGCGCTCCACGCTCCACGTGCCTGTCTTGCCGGCCTGTTGCGCCTGGGTAAGGCGACGGGCGCTGGTGGTCAGCGTCTTCAGGTAGTTGGCCCGCGAAATGTCCGCGGTCTTGATGCGCTGGTACAGGTAGGCGAAGGCGATCCAGTACAGGGCGTAGATGGCGGCGCTCAAACCCACCAGTACATACCAGGGCTTCAGTAGCTCGCTGACAGCCATGCCCACGCCTACCCGTACCGGATAGGTGCCGAGCAAGCTGTCGGCGGTGATGCGGCGGGTACCGTCGATGGCGCTGATGCGCTCCCCGTGGTGGCCCACGAAAGGCGCGAACAAGCGGGTTACCGGCGCACCGACCAGGCTACTGGCTTGCTGGCTTCGGGCCAGGATCGTACCGTATTGATCGGAGACGGCGGCAACGCCATTCAAGCCTGCATCGAGGTCGTCCACGATGTGTTGCATCTGCGCGGCCTTGACCCGTGCCAGCACCCATCGATGCTGGTCCATGGGTACCGCCAGCGGCAGTGTCCAGACGCCGCCCACCTCGGCCATCGGCCCCATGCGCAGGCGCGTGCGGTCGCCGTAACCTGCCGCGGCCACCCACGTTGGCAACGTCCGGTCGCCCGCATGGTTCGCCATCAGGCTTCGGCCGTCGGCGTCGACGATAGTCAACGACACCAATTCCGGTTGGCGCTGCAGCACGCCGGTGATCGCGTCGGCCGACAGCGTGGATGCCTCGGCAGGGGTGGTGTGTTCCAGGCTCAAGACATCGAAGGCCACGCCGGTCATGGCGCGTTCGAGGGTGCGGATTTCGGCGATAAGCAGTCGCTCGCCACCTGATGCCAGGGCCATGGCCTGCCTTTCGGCCGCTTCCATGCGGGTGAGCCTGTCGCTGCGCAGCAGCAACACAAGGCACACGCCCAGCAACAAGCCAAGAATCACGCCGGCACGCCAGACAACGCCCGCTGATCGGCGCTCCGTGACCGGCGGAATCCCTTCAGCATGTTTCGACGCCATTGGACCCCTTAGAGTTCGCTTATTGCCGGGGCGAAGCGAACCATGCACTCAAGACTGCATCCTGGATCGGCAGGTTACGGGAATTCTTTAGGCCCACCTGCCGATGACGTCTCAAATGGCGCCGGGGATTGCGGTATGATTTACGCGGATGTAAAGTATCCTTGACACTCAAGGGAAGGGCCTGCAGGTGGCACGTCAGCGCGCTTACAAACGCTACAACCGCACGGTCATCGTACTGAGCGTGACCTATGTGGTGCTGCTGTTCGCGGCCGAGACGGTGATCGGTCGCGGCCATCTGACCGGTCCCCTGGCCTATGTGGTGGCCGTACTGCCTGCGTTGCCGATTATCGGTATCTTCGCCGCGATCGGCCGGTACCTGGTGGAGGAGACCGACGAATACATCCGTTTCCTCACCGTCCGGCAGACGCTGATTGCAGGTGGCCTGGCCTTGAGTTTTGCCACGGCCTGGGGATTCCTGGAGAGCTTCGGCCTGGCGCCGCACTTCGATGCCTATTGGATCGCAGTGATCTGGTTCGTGGGCCTGGGGCTGGGTGCGTGCATCAACAAATGGCTTGGCCGCCGCCTGGAAAACGAGGCCTAGGCTTGCCATGGCCATCGTCTATCGACCGATCGATCCCCAGGACCCGGCCGAGGTCCACACCTTTACTCTTTTTTGCGAGAACTCAGGAAGGGATTCGAACGAGGGGCATATCCCGGATTCGGATGACGAGCGAAGGAAAAAGAGTGGGGAGATCATCACCCAGCTAACCCGGGATGCATCGAAGCATCACTGCCTTGCCGCCTTTGACGACGGCAGCATGGTGGGCGTGATCCGCCTGCATATGATGACGATAGACAAGCTTCCCGCATGTCATATCCGCGCGTTATGGGTGCACCCGGATCATCGTGGCCGCGGCGTGGCGACAAAGCTCAAGGAGCTTGCCGAAACGTGGGCACGCGCCATGGGTTCGGCTTTCATGGACACCAATGTACGCGTCGCCAACGAGCGCATGATCGCGCTCAATACGCGGATGGGTTATGAAGTGGCGCGGCTGAATTTCCGCAAGCGGCTGGATTAGCGGCTCCTGGGCTGATGCGGCAGGTGCCACGATTGGGCATCATATGGGCCAGTCTCCAGGGGGCGTCTTGCATGGCATCAGCACCTTTTCATGTTCCGGAAGAACACATCCGTCAGCGGCATCTGGATCGACTGGTGATGATGTCCGATGGTGTGTTCGCCATCGCTTTGACGTTATCGGCGGTGGAGCTTCGGCCGGAATTCGAGGCGGGCAAATCGTTCTTCGATATATGGGCCCTGCCGCTGGGCGTGTATTTCATGAGTTTCCTGCTGCCGGTGGTGGTCCGCTACTTCCTGACCAACCTGGACAACGCCACGCATTCGGGTGTCGTGGCTTATGGAGCCATCGTGTCGGCCACCTATGCCAGCCTGG
>NZ_DATHFX010000248.1:0-6233 GCF_035317885.1 Pinirhizobacter sp. | reverse complement strand
GCGATGGTTTTCCAAAAGCGCGTGGCCAGGCTTGACGATGCCGATGAACTCCAGCGGCACGATGTCGGTGCCCTGGTGCAGCGCCTGGAAATACGCATGCTGAGCGTTGGTGCCGATGCTGCCCCACACCACCGGCACCGTGCGCCCGGTGACCTGCTTGCCCTCCGGCGTGACGTGCTTGCCGAGGCTTTCCATTTCCAGCTGCTGCAAGTACGAAGGAAGGTCGATCAGCGGATCGACGTAAGGCACCACCGCACGGCTGGTGCTGCCGCGCACATTGCGGTTCCAGATCTCGGCGATGGCCAGTTGCACGGGCAGGTTTTCCTGCCAGGGCGCGCTGCGGAAATGATCGTCGATCATCGCGGCCCCCGCGAGCAACGCGCGGAAGTGCACCATGCCAACGGCAAAGGCGATCGACAATCCTACCGCTGACCACAGCGAAAAACGGCCACCCACGAAGTCCCACATCGGCAGCACCTTGTCGGCGGGAATACCCCAGTCGGCGGCAGCCTTGGTGTTGGAACTGACGGAAAGGAAGTGTCCGGCGGCCTTCTTCAGGTCGCCGCCGTAGATGGTGGCGATCCAGTCGCGCAGCACATTGCCGTTGAGCAGGGTTTCCTGGGTATTGAAGCTCTTCGATACCAGCAGCACGATCGTCGTCTTTGGATCGAGCGTCTTCATCAGGCCATCGGCGGCGTGGCCGTCGACGTTGGTCAGGAAATGATTGCGAAGATGGGGTACGTGGAACTGCGCCAGTGCATCGACAGCCAGGCGGGGACCCAGATCCGAACCGCCGATGCCGACATTGACGACGTCGGTAATGGTGGCCGGCAAGCCTACGTCGGGGCCCTTGCCCGCGTGCACGGCGCTGACCATCGTTTCGATGCGTTTGAGCGTAGCCTCGATTTCCTCGAGATCCGCGGCGGGCGCGGGCGACTTCAGCTTCGAGCCACCGGCGCGCAGCGCCGTATGCAGCACGGCGCGGTCTTCGGAGGTATTGATGTGCCCGCCTGCGAACATCTTGTCGCGCGCGGCTTCCCAGTTCGTGCCCTGCACAAAGGCGCCCACGGCGTCGAGCGCGGCAATGTCGAGCTTCTGGCGGGAGAGGTCCAGCAATACCGGCCCCACCCGCTTGCGCAGGCGGTCACCGCGCGCCTTGTCCTTGAGCAATTCCCGCAGGTGCGTATTGGCTAGACGGGAAGCGTGCTCGGCAAACGATGGCACGCGATCGGTGATGGCATCCATGGGAGGCTCCGGACAGTGACTGTAAGCCTCCGATGGTAGCGCAGCGTAGTTGACGAAAATGTCGCCAGGCTAGGCTGCCTGCTTGGGAATCGAATGATTGGTGTGCGTGATGCGGTTGTCACGGTCGACGTACACCATGGTCGGCTTGAACGCGGCAAGCTCGGCCTCGGACAGGCCGACGAAGGCGGCGATGATCACCAGGTCGCCCGGCTGGGCGCGATGCGCCGCGCTGCCGTTCACCGAGATGATGCCCGAGCCTTCCTGGGCTCGCAGCGCGTAGGTGGTGAAGCGCTTGCCGTTGTTGATGTTCCAGCAGTGGATCTGCTCGTACTCGCGGATGCCCGACGCGTCCAGCAGGTTGCCGTCGATGGCAATCGAACCTTCGTAGTGGAGCTCGGCGTGGGTCACCGTCGCGCGGTGGATCTTGGCCTTGAGCATGTTCAGGTGCATGGGAAAGTCCGGGGGTGCGGGTAGGCGTTAAAAGTTGCGCAGTGTATCGGCATGCGCTGGCGAAAAGTTAAGCAGCGCCCGTCGGGCCAGAACATGGGGCTGGCGCCTTGCCGATCAAGGGGATATCAGTCCAATGGCAGGTTGTCGATCAGGCGGGTTGCACCCAGCCGGGCGGCAGCCAGCGCCACCAGGCCCGTCCGCTCGTCGTCGGCGGGCTCGGCGAGGTCTTCTTCCCGGCGGATCACGATGTAGTCGGGGACGAAACCCGCCCGCTGCAGGCGGGCGGCCGCGGCCTGCTCGATGGCCAGGCGGGCATGGCCCTGGCCGAACAGCGCCTTCATCTGCTTGAGCGCCGCCGCCAGCTGGGGCGCGCGGGTGCGCTCGGCGGGAGTGAGGTACTGGTTGCGCGAGCTCAGCGCCAGGCCATCGCCATCGCGAAGGGTGGGACCGGCCATCACCTTCACCGGCAGGGCCAGGTCGCGCACCATCCGCTCGATCACCTTCAGCTGCTGGAAATCCTTCTGGCCGAACACCGCGATGTCGGGCTGGACCAGGGCGAAAAGCTTGTTCACCACGGTGGCCACGCCGTCGAAATGGCCCGGCCGGTGGGCGCCTTCGAGGGTTTCGCTCAGTCCCGGCACGTGGATGCTGACGCTGTTTTCGGCGCCGAAGGGGTAAATCGTGGACACCTCCGGCGCGAACAGCAGGTCGATGTCGAGCTCGGCCAGGCCCGACTGGTCCTGCGCCATGGTGCGTGGGTAGCGCTCGAAATCCTCACCCGGGCCGAACTGGGTGGGATTGACGAAGATGCTCGCCACCACGCGGTCGGTACGGGCACGGGCCAGCTTCAGCAGCGAGTGATGGCCCGCGTGCAGGTTCCCCAGGGTGGGCACGAAGCCGATGGTCTGGCCTGCCTGGCGCCAGCCGCGGACCATGGCCCGCAGGGCGGCGGCGTCTTGCACGGTTTGCATAGGATTCTTCTAGAAGCTGTGTTCGGGAGCAGGGAAGGCGCCACTGCGCACGTCCGCTATGTAGGCCTTGATCGCCGCTGCCACACTGTCACGCCCGGCGAGGAAATCCTTGCTGAACCGGGGTCGCTTGCCAGGCGTGAGGCCGAGCATGTCGTAGACCACCAGCACCTGGCCGTCGCAGTCGACACCCGCGCCGATGCCGATCACGGGAATGGCAAGCTCCGCCGTGACGCGGCCGGCCAGCGCCGAAGGCACGCATTCGAGGACCAGCATGTCGGCCCCGGCCCGCTGCACTGCGTGGGCATCGGCCAAAAGGCGCGCGGCGGCTTCTTCACCCTTGCCCTGCACCCGGTAACCGCCGAACTTGTGGACCGATTGCGGGGTCAGGCCCAGGTGCGCGCAGACCGGAATGGCCCGGTCGGCCAGGGCGCTGATCACCTCGCAGATGTGCCCGGCGCCTTCGATCTTCACCATCGCCGCGCCGCCCTCGGCCACCAGGCGGGTGGCCGTGGCCATCGCCGTGGCCACGTCACGATCGCTCATGAAGGGGAGGTCCGCCACCAGCAGGGTGGATTTCAGTCCCCGCGACACCGCAGCGGTGTGGTAGACCATGTGCTCGACCGTCACCGGCAGCGTGCTGCCATGCCCCTGCACCACCATCCCCAGCGAATCGCCCACGAGGGCGACGTCGATCCCGGCCGCCTCCAACTGCGCGGCAAAGCTCGCGTCGTAGGCGGTCAGCATGGTGATGCGGGTTTTTTCCTGCTTCATGGCCCGCAGGGCGGGTACCGTCACGGCCTTGCGCTCGGGAGCATTCGGATCTTGCGCGTACACGTGGCGCTCCGTCATGAAGTTGAAACGTCAGATTATCCTGCCGCAACGCAGCAAAGCTCAAGGACGGCTTTCGATTCAGCCCAGGCGCCGGCAGCCTGAAGCATCCACCCGGGCCAGCAGCCACGCCACCGTCCCCTGCCCCGGGATCACAAGCGCCGGGTCGATGTCGGCCAGCGGCAGCAGCACGAAGGCTCGACTTCCGATGCGCGGGTGCGGAAGCTGCAGATGCTCCTCATCGCACACCGTGTCGCCATAGAGCAGCAGGTCCAGATCGAGCGTGCGCGGGCCCCAGCGCTCGCCCGGGCGCATCCGGCCGAAGGCACGTTCGGTGGCAAGCAGGGCCTCGAGCAGGTCCGGGGCGGTAAGCCGGGTGCGCAGGCGCACCGCGGCATTGATGTAATCCGGTTGGGGTACCGGCCCCCAGGGCGGGCTCTGGTAATCGGCCGAGCGGGCCATCAGTTCGCAGCCCGGCAAGCCCCCCAGGGCCTGGACGGCCTGGGCGATGATGGCGCGGGAATCGCCCAGGTTGCTGCCCAACCCGACGTGGGCAAGCACGGCCACGGACATGGTCAGGATTCGGCCTTGCCGCCTTTGGGTCGACGCGCACGCCGGCGGCGCCGCACGGGCGGACGCTCGGGCGTAAGCGGCATGTCATCGGGTGAGGGTGGCAACGGACCGCCCCCCAAGGCCGCGGCCAGCATCTCCTGCGGCAAGGCCTGGGCGTGCTGCCACCATGCACCCAACTGCGCCATGGCGGCCGACTCCGGTGCCCGAAGCAGGAGGAAATCGAATGCCGCGCGAAAGCGGGGGTGGGCCATCAGGCGGAACACGCGTTTGCGCTGCACCTGCTCGAATCGCGGCTGCAGGGCCCAGATTTCTTCCATGGTGAGGGTGAAACGGCGTGGGATCGCCACACGCTGGCACTGCTCGCCCACCACCCGCACCGCGGCCCGCTGCCAGGCCTCGGTTGGCTCGATGCCGCGGGCGATCCAGCCTAAGGCCTGGTCGCGCACCTCGCCCCATAGCAGCACGGCGAAGAGGAAGGCCGGGGTGACCGTTTTGCCTTCCGTGACACGTGCATCGGTGTTGGCCAGGCCCTGCTCCACCAGCGAGCGAAGCGCCTGGTCACCGCGCTGGAGCGCGCGCGCGGTGGCCGGGAACAGGAACTTCAGGAGGCCGCAGGCCTCGAGCATGCGGAAGCTCTTCAGCCCATGCCCGGACAGGAACAATTTCAGCGATTCATCGTAAAGGCGTGCCGACGGCGCCTCGGCCAGCAGGTAGCCCAGGTCTTCGAATGGCGCGGCCGCGGCCGGGTCGATCCCGAAATTGAGTTTCGCCGCCAGCCGGGCCGCGCGGAGCATGCGCACCGGATCCTCGCGGTAGCGCAGTTCCGGATCGCCGATCAGGCGCATGCTGCGGTCGGCTAGGTCCTGCATGCCGCCGACGTAGTCACGCACGGAGAAATCGGCGATGTCGTAATAGAGCGCATTGACCCGGAAGTCGCGGCGGACGGCGTCTTCCTCGATGCTGCCCCAGATGTTGTCGCGCACGATGCGGCCATCGACGATATGGCGGTCGCCGCCCTCGGCGCCTTCCTCGCCCAGGCCACGGAAGGTCGCCACCTCGATGATCTCCGGGCCAAACACCACGTGCGCCAGGCGGAAGCGCCGCCCGATCAGGCGGCAGTTGCGGAAGAGCTTCTTGACCTCGTCCGGAGTGGCGTTGGTGGCCACGTCGAAGTCTTTCGGATGGCCGCCAAGCAGCAGGTCGCGCACCGCTCCGCCCACCAGGAACGCTGAATAACCCGATTCGTGGAGTCGGTAGAGCACCCGCAGCGCGGCCTTGGAGATATTTTTGCGCGAGATGGAGTGCTGCTCGCGCGGGATGATCCGTGGCGCGGTGGCGGCGTCGTTCCTTGGGTCGGAGTTCAAGCGTTGGTAGTCCTTGCGGACGCACCGCGCCCGACATTTTCTTAATGTAACCAAACTTTCCGCCGCTTACGATGGTCGGCTGATGGCGCCGTTGCCGGGCGGATGATTTCCGTTATACTACCGCGCTTCGTCGTACCCCGCTCCCTTCGTCTAGTGGCCCAGGACACCGCCCTCTCAAGGCGGGAACACGAGTTCGAGTCTCGTAGGGAGCACCACTTACCGCTGCTTGGCGCCCGCATGACCTTTGTCGTCACCGACAACTGTATCAAGTGCAAGTACACCGATTGCGTCGAAGTCTGCCCGGTCGATGCCTTCCACGAAGGTCCGAACTTCCTCGTCATCAATCCCGACGAGTGCATCGATTGCACCCTGTGCGAACCGGAATGTCCGATCAATGCCATCTACCCCGAGGACGACGTCCCCGGCGGCCAGGAAGGCTTCGTCGTGCTCAATGCCGAGCTCGCCAAATCGTGGCCGGTGATCACCGAGCGCAAGGATGGCCTGCCCGACGCCAAGGAATGGGAAGGCAAGCCGGGCAAGCTCGACCTCCTCGAGAAATAGAAAAAAACCCGCCGAAAGCGGGTTTTTTTGTTTCTGGCCGTGCGGATGGATGGTTGGGGGTCAGAGTCAATACTCTGACCCCGGACCCCGCAGCAGCAGTGCTTACTTGGCGAGGCGGCCGCGCAGCGACTCGATCACCTTCGTCACGGCGGCGCCGTCACCCTGGGCACTGACCTGGCTGCCCGTGCCGCTGGCCACCACCGAGACGGTGATCTTGCGGGCATCGGGCGAGGACGCATCG
>NZ_DATHFX010000247.1:0-4434 GCF_035317885.1 Pinirhizobacter sp. | reverse complement strand
GCCAACGCCGTAGAAGATCTGGCTGTTCGCGTCGGGCGCGAACTTGATGCCGGCCGTGGGCAGGAACTTGTGGAAGTTGTAATCCAGGCCGTCGCTGCCGATCTGGCTGAACTTGGGCGAGGAGTTGAAGAAGGAACCCGGGAACTCATAGGCGAAGCCCGAGCGTTCCACGTGCATGTAGGAAGCGCCCGCGGTGAAGGTCCAATAGTCGTTCGGCGTCCAGGTGTCGGTGGCGAAAGCCTTCTTCGTTTCGGTCAGCGTGAATTCGCTGTACTGCTTCTGCGCCTCGCCATTGGGATAGACGATGAAGTCCGAGTCGCCCCACTTGTTGATCGGCGCACCGGTGTTGTAGTCGGCGAGGCTAAAGGTTTCGCCCTGCTCCTGGCGCGTGCGCTCGTACCACACGCCGTATTCCAGGGCGTTGGTGTCGGAGAGGTCCTGATTGAACTTGGCGATCACACCCGGGCGGTAGGTGGTGGAACGGCTGAAGCCATACGCCAGGGCCTTCTTGCCGTTCGGGCCGGTGACGATCGCGCCGTCCTGGTTGAGGTCCTGGTTGGCCGATTCGAACGAAGGCTTGGTCGAGGTGCTCTCGGCAAAGAAGTTGCTGGCCGTGCCTGCACCGCCATCGCCATACTGGAAGTACGGCACCACGGACAGGTGCAGGCTGTCGCTGAAGGTGAACTCGCCATCGGCGCTAGCCATCAGGCTGGTGAACGGGTTGGTATGCAGCTGCCAGAAGTTGGTGTCCAGCGAACCTGGTTTATAGGTCTCGTCGTAATCGTAGTGATAGCCGTGCAGCGCCACGTTGGCCTTGGTTGGGCCAAGATACGAGTACTTCACTTCACGGTTGTACTGCAGGGACCCTGTGACCGAGTTGTTGTCGTCGATGGTCCACACCGTCTTGGCGTCGACCTTGGTCACCTTGGCCTTGCCCTCGCCGCGCCACTTTTCGTCGGAGTTGTCCGACCAGGAAATCCATGAACGCGTCGGGCCCAGGTCGCCGGTGTTCAGGCGGATGAAGGTGCGGCGGTAGTCGTACGAACCGGCCGATTGCACGAAGTCCACGCCGGCGGTGTGGGTGGGATCGATCGTGGTCCAGGCGATATGGCCGCCGGCGGCGCCGGAATCGGGCATGTCGACATCGGGGATGCCCTGCAGCACGGTGATGTCGCCCATGTTCTCCGAGTCGCCGTATTCGGTGGCGAACACGCGGTAGGAACCTGAGTCGTTGATCGGCGCGCCGTTCACCGAGGCACCGATTTCATCGCCGGTGAAGCCGCGGATGGAGTAGTTGCCATCGTTCAGGCCGGTCACGTCGTCCGTGGAGGCATTCACGCCCGGGATGCTCTGGATCAACTGCGTGAAGTTCGCACCCGGCGAAGCCTTGACGATGGCCTCGCGGCTGATCGTCGATACCGCCTTGGGCGCCGTCTGCACCGACATCAGACCACTGGCCATCGTCGCCGCGTGTGCGGTCACGGTCACCGCCTGCAGCTGCTGTGCCCTCTGGGTGTCGTTGGAGGTGGTCGTATTCGACGTGGTCGACACGCTGCTGCGGGCCGGCGGGGCCTTGGTGTCGGTCGACTGGGGATCGGTCGACTGAGCCAGGGCGGAACCAGCGAAGAGGGTGGCTGCAATAACGAGATAAAGGCGGTTTCTATTCATGGTTTTATTTGTCTTTCCGGTGAGCTAAGACGTGGCAAGTTGTTTCGACCCGGTCGCAAGGAAAAACGCTTCCCCAAGGCACAAAAAAGCCCAACCGGCTAGGTCAGGCAACTTGTTGCGAAATTCGTATTTAATTGCGCGGCGATAAGCTCCCCTATGAGCACGTCGCCATTGTGTGAAGAAGTTAGCACGATAAGGCGGGTTTTTTACAGTGTCTTTACATTCGCGAAACGGAGCACCCATGCCCGGTTTGCGCAAGTGGCCCATCGCGGCTATACACGAGGTCATCAACGAAGGAAATCGAGGGCATGACCGCGACGGCAGCGCGGCCACCTGCGGGGTCGGGGCAGTCGTGGCGAAGAACGTTTTCGACGATGGCGATGCTGCTGGTCGCCTTCGTCCCGGCGTGGCTGGATGCCGCATCCGCGCCCGACACCCCGATCCGCTTCGGCATCCTGCCCATCGGCAGTGCCGCCGAATCGCGCGCGCAATGGGCGCCCCTGCTCGAGGACATCGCCAAACGGATGGGCCATCCGGTGTCGTCGGTGTCCGTGTCCAGCTACGCGGGCCTGTCCAATGCCATAGCGGCGGGCAACGTCGACATTGCCTTCGTCTCCGGCCGGCTGGCCGTGGAAGCGGTCTCGCGCCAGCAGATGCACGTGGTGGCGCAGTTCGTCCGCGACGATGGCGTCACTGGTAACTATGCGCTGCTGATCGTCCGCGCGTCATCGCCCATCCAGGACGTCGACAGCCTCCTGGCCAACCCCGGGCGCTGGCGCTACGCGCGCGGAGAGCCCTTGTCGGTCACCGGCTACGTCGCTCCCGAGGCGCAGCTGTTCGCCCCGCGTGGGATCAATTCGGACACGTTTTTCTCGAGCGTGCGCGTAGGCAACCACCAGGACAACGCACTGGCGGTGGTGAACCGTGAAGTGGACGTCGCCACCGGCAACAACCCGGACCTGGACCTCTTCACCCGCCACTTCCCGCGCGAGGCGGCGCAGTTGCGGGTGATCTGGCGCTCGACGCTGATCCCGGCGGGCGTGCTGGTGGTGCGTGATGCGATGGACGAGCCCCTGCAGGACCAGCTGGTGGCTTTGATGCGCAACTACGGCAAGCAGGCCGATGCCGCCGGCGAACGCGAACGGGCGAACCTTTCGCGCATTCCCGACCTCGCGCATTTCGTGCCCGCCGACAACCGCGCGCTGAAGTCCTTCGTGGATATGGATTACACCCTTGCCTACCAGCAGGCCGAACACGGCCGCTGGGTGAACGATGCCGCGCGCCTGGCGCGGCTGAAGCAAGTGGAAGGCGATTACCGCAAGGCGTTGCAGGCCCTTCAGCCGCCGGCGCAGTCCCCGCACGGACACGGCGAAAAGAGCGCATCCGTGCGCGAAGGCTCTCCGTAACTAATCCCCTACCCGGCAACCTCACGGGTGGTATCAGTCTATGGGTACATCCGCAGGATTCTGCACGTCGTTTTGACGAAAACGCACAGCCGGCTGGTCGACCTTGCCGGATCGTTCAGCCCACCTAGACCACCACGCAGCGGTTCCGCCCTGCCCGCTTGGCCTCGTAGAGGGCCCGGTCCGCGCGTTCAAAAGCGGCCGCCGGCGTATCGGGCATCTGGAAGCAGGTGATGCCGCCGGACATGGTCACCGTGATCGGGCGCCTGCTGGCGTGGAAGCCCAGGTCCGCCACGCTGCGGCAGAGATCCTCGGCCACGAGCAGCGCTTCGCCTCGTTCCATGCCGTCGAAGACGGCTGCGAATTCCTCACCGCCATAACGGGCGATGAAATACCTGCCCGCCGCGTGGGCACCCAGCGCCTTGCCGACAATGCGCAGCACCGCGTCGCCCGCGGCGTGGCCGTAGTTGTCGTTGATGGCCTTGAAATGGTCGATATCGAAGGCAGCCACGCACACGTGCTGGCGTTCGCCCTGCCAGCGGCGGTGGACTTCATCCACGTGACGCTCATAAGCCAGGCGGTTGGGCATCGCGGTAAGCGGGTCGGTCAATGCCAGTTCATGCTCGCGCGCCAGCGATTCCTGCAGGCGCAAGGCCTGTGTTTCCAGTTCCAGCAGACGCCCCTGCATGCTGGCGCTGCGCGCACGGTATTCCTCGGCGCGGGCATCCTGGCGCTCGCGGTACTCGCGGAAGTGGTGGTCGATCAGGGTGAGGCGGGTGCTCACCTGCTCCTGCAGCTGGGCAAGGCTGGTGGCATCGCGCGCGGTCTGGTTCAACAACGCCATTTCGTCCCGGACGGTGGTATCCAGCGCCTCGCCTTCGGCGAGGTCCTGCGACTGCTCCTTCATGCCCATTTCAAGGAAATGGGTCATTTCCTCCAGCCGGCCGCTTACCTGCTCCAGCAAGGCCTGCAGGTTGTCGATGTCGGCGCGCAGGCTGTCGCGCTGGCGATTGACCAGGTTGGCCACAGCCTCCGCCAGCGCAGGCATGGCAGATTCGTCGTCCACCGATGTCGCGGCCAACTGGGCGCGAATGTCCACCGCCTCCTCGGCCAGGGACGGAATCAGCACCACGCGAAGCAGGGTCTGGCGGAGGGCTTCGGGCCACGGAGGTCCGATGGCCGCTTGCGCGCTGCCGGCGATGGCGTGGCACGGCATACCGTCGAGCCGCGCCACCGCGTCGCCCAGCTCGTCCACCAGCGGTGATAACCCTGCGCCGGGACTGGAGCGGCGCACCGCATCGGTCACGCGCTCGAGCAGACCGTCGAGCACCTCGTCCCGGCCACGGGCCAGCAGCAGCAAGCG
>NZ_DATHFX010000246.1:0-17872 GCF_035317885.1 Pinirhizobacter sp. | reverse complement strand
CCGGGCCGTGATCCAGCCCGGCGGGTCGATGCGCGACAAGGAAGTGATCGCGGCCGCCGACGAGCACGGCATGGCGATGGTGTTTACCTCGATCCGCCACTTTCGTCATTGACCGGCCGCCGCGCGTAGCGGCGCGCCAATACGGCGCATACCATCAACTGGATCTGGTGAAACAACATCACCGGCAGCACGATGCTGCCCAGTGGATGCCCGGCGAAGATCACCTTGGCCATCGGCACGCCGCTGGCCAGGCTCTTCTTCGAGCCGCAGAACACGATGGTGATCTCGTCCTCGCGGCTGAAGCGAAGTGCGCGGGCGCCGTATCGGGTGATCAGCAGGGCCAGGGCCAGGATCACCGCATCGACGACCAGCAGCCCCGCCAGCACCGGCGCGGGCATCTGCTTCCATAGGCCTTGCAGCACCGCCGCGCTAAAAGCGGTGTACACCACCAGCAGGATCGAGCCGCGGTCGACGAAATCCAGCCACGTCTTGTACTTCTGTACCCAGCCGCCGATCCAGCGCTGGGCCACCTGGCCTGCGACGAAGGGCAGCAACAACTGCAGCACGATGGCCCCCACGGCATCGATCGAAAGGCCGCCATGACCGGACGTGCTGATCACCAGGCCCACCAGCAACGGCGTTACCAGGATACCGATCAGGCTCGATGCCGAAGCCGAAACGATGGCCGCCGGCACGTTGCCCCGGGCGATCGAGGTAAAGGCGATGGACGATTGCACGGTCGATGGCAGCGTGCACAGGAACAGCACGCCCAGGTAGAGCTCTGGCGTCACCAGCGGCGCCAGCAATGGCTTCAGTGCCAGGCCCAACAGCGGGATCACCACGAAGGTGCTGGCTAGTACCGCCGCATGCAGCCGCCAGTGGCGCGCGCCCTCCACCACCGCCTGGCGCGGCAGCTTGGCCCCGTGCAGGAAGAACAGCAGGGCAATGGCAAGGTCGGTGATCCAGTCAAACACCGTCGCCCCGATGCCCCGGCAAGGCACCAGGCTGGCAATGACCACCGTCAGGACAAGGGCGGATGTGAATCCGTCAGGAAGAAAGCGGCGAATATCCATCGCTGTATTGGACCTTGGCGCAGGCTGCAACGCAATGCGTGCGACCGGGCGCGCAAATACTTGCCAGCATGCTCACACGCGCTAGAACTGCGCCGGTACACACTTGCACACCCTACCCCGCTGCGAGGCTGGTACATGCCATACGAGCTCTACTACTGGACGGGCATCCAGGGCCGCGGCGAATTCGTGCGCCTGGCGCTGGAAGACGCCAGGGCCGACTACATCGACGTGGCCCGTGAAGAAGGCGATGAGATCATGACCGCGTGGCTTGAGGGCAAGCACGAGGGCGCCGTGCCCTTTGCGCCGCCGTTCCTCAAGAGCGGGCGGCTGGTGATCGCCCAGGTGGCCAACATCCTGCAGTACCTGGGGCCACGCCTGGACCTTGTGCCCGATAGCGAATCGCGGCGGCTGCAGGCCCACCAGATCGAACTGACCATCACCGACCTGGTGGCCGAGGCCCACGACAGCCACCATCCGGCGGGAACGGGGCTTTACTACGAAGACCAGAAACCGGAAGCGAAACGGCGCGCTACGGAATTTCGCACCGAGCGCATGCCCAAGTACCTGGGTTACCTGGAGCACTGCATCGAGCGCGGTGGCGGCCGCCACGCGCTACGCGAGCACTCCTACGTGGACCTTTCGATGTTCCAGGTGGTGGCGGGGCTCAACTACGCGTATCCGAAAGCCATGGCCAGGCTCGGCAGGAAACTGCCGCTGCTCACCGCCGTGCATGACCGCGTGGCACAACGGCCCCATATCGCGGCGTATCTCGCATCACCGCGGCGGCTGGCCTTCAACACCAACGGCGTCTTTCGCCATTATCCCGAACTGGACGGCTAAAACCCTACTGCGATTTTTGCTCGTCCACCGTCTTGGGCGCCGCGCCCCATTCGTACACCTTGTAGTACACCGGTGCCACCGGGCCGAGCTTGGGATCACGCTCGAGCTTGCCGCTCTCATCGGCCAGGATCTCGCGCGGTGGCCCATGCTTGGGCGTGATGCGGATCATGGTGATGCGGCCGCCCTCGCGGTATTCCTCGACCGTGTCCTCGCCTTCGGTGCGCACGGTGACCTGCGGCGGCGGGTTGCCGTTGGCGTCGGTGCCGTTGTCGTGCATGGCGGGAAGGTCGATGGCCGGGCGGTTCTTTTCCGGCGGCGGATTGGCCACCGGCGTTGCGCCCTTGTCATGAATGCCCGGCGGGGGCGGGGCGGGCTTGAGGTTGAGATCCTGGGCGTGGAGGGTGCCCGCGGCGATCAGGACCAGGCCGGCGAGGAGCGGGATGTTCGGTTTCATGACGAAGTCTCCATGCAGGCGCCGAGCATAGCAGCGCCGTTACCCCCCGCGGCGTGAACGGGCCCCGGAAAGCGCGCGCAAGCCATGAGAGAATCCGGCGATGGCCAAGCTCATCCTGATCGACGGGTCCTCGTACCTTTACCGCGCCTTCCACGCGCTGCCGCCGCTGACCAACGCCCTGGGCGAGCCCACCGGCGCGCTGTTCGGGGTGGTGAACATGCTGCGCGCCACGCTGAAAGCCGCCCCGGAGTACCTCGCCTTCGTGGCCGACGCCTCCGGCCCGACCTTCCGCGAGGAAATGTACCCGCAGTACAAGGCCAACCGGCCCTCGATGCCCGACGACCTCCGGTCCCAGGTCGAACCCATGCTGCGCATCGTCGGCGCGCTGGGATTTCCGATCCTGCGCGTGACCGGGGTTGAAGCGGACGACGTGATCGGCACGCTGGCCGTGCAGGCACGCGAGAAGGGCATCGACGTGGTGATATCCACCGGCGACAAGGATTTCGCCCAGCTGGTGGACGATCGCATCACCCTGGTCAACACCATGACCAACTCCACCATGGACGTGGACGGCGTATTCGCCAAGTTTGGCGTGCGACCCGACCAGATCGTCGATTTCCTCACCCTCACCGGTGACAGCGTCGACAATGTTCCGGGCGTAGAGAAATGCGGCCCGAAAACAGCCGCCAAATGGCTCGCCGAGTACGGCACTCTCGAGGCCCTCATCGCCGCGGCCGACAGGGTCGGCGGCAAGATCGGCGAGAACCTGCGCACGGCGTTGCCCCGGCTGCCACTGTCGAAGGACCTGGTCACCATTCGTATCAACACGCCGCTGGAAGTGGGCCCGACCGACCTGCACCAGCGCGAGCCCGACAACGAAGCCCTGCTGGAGCTCTACCGTCGCTACGACTTCAAAGCCGCCCTGAAGGAACTGGAAGCCAGTGGTGCCGCACCGGCGGCAGCCACGGCGCCAGCGCAAGCACCGGCGGTGGGACCAGCCGCGTTGATCGAAGCATTCTCCGCCCCCGGCGAATACGAACTGGTCACCACCCGCGAAGCCCTCGACGCATGGCTGCCTCGCCTGCGCGAGGCACGCGTGTTGGCCTTCGATACCGAGACCACCAGCATCGATCCGATGCGCGCGCAGATCGTCGGCGTGTCGTTTGCCGTGGAAGCGGGCAAGGCGGCCTACGTTCCGGTGGCCCACGATTATCCCGGTGCACCGACGCAGCTCGCACGCGAAGAGGTTTTGGGCGCACTCAAGCCCATCTTCGAGGACGCTTCCATCGCCAAGCTCGGCCAGCACGCCAAGTACGACATCAACGTGCTCTCCACGCACGGCATCGACGTGCGCGGCGTGGCCTTCGATTCGATGCTCGAAAGCTATGTGTTCAACGCCACCGTCACCCGCCACGACATGGATTCGCTGGCCACGCGGTATCTAGGCTATACGACCATCAAATATGAAGAAGTCGCAGGCAAGGGTGCCAAGTCGATTCCCTTCGGCCAGGTCGACCTCGACACGGCCACGCGCTACGCCGCGGAAGATGCCGACGTCACCCTGCGCCTGCACCAGGCGCTGTATCCGCAACTGCAGGCCGAGCCGCGCCTGCTGAAGGTCTACGAAGAGATCGAAATACCTCTGGTGCCAATCCTTGCGAAGATGGAACAGCGCGGCGTGCTGATCGACATCGACGAACTGCGCCGCCAGAGCCAGCAACTGGGCAAGCGCATGGTGGAACTGCAAAAGCAGGCCTACGCCAGCGCCGGCCACGAGTTCAACCTGGATTCGCCCAAGCAGCTGCAAGCCGTGTTGTTCGACGAACTGGGCCTGCCGGTGCGGGTGAAAACACCCACCGGCCAGCCATCGACCAACGAAGAAGCGCTCGAAGCCATCGCCGACGCGCACGAGCTACCACGCGTGCTGCTGGAATACCGCGGCCTGGCAAAACTGCGCTCCACCTATACCGACAAGCTCGCCGGCATCGTCAACGAACGCACCGGCCGCGTGCATACCAGCTATCACCAGGCCGTGGCCGCCACCGGGCGCCTGTCGTCGTCGGATCCGAACCTGCAGAACATCCCCATCCGCACGGAGGAGGGCCGCCGCATCCGCCGGGCGTTCATTGCGCCGCCGGGCTGGAAGATCATGGCGGCGGACTATTCGCAGATCGAGTTGCGCATCATGGCGCACCTGTCTGGCGATGAAGGCCTGTTGCGTGCGTTGAGCAACGGTGGCGACGTGCACCGTGCCACCGCCGCCGAGGTGTTCGGCATCCCGCCTGAAGAGATCACCGCCAACCAGCGCAGTGCGGCCAAGGCGATCAATTTCGGCCTGATGTATGGCATGAGCGCCTTCGGCCTGGCGCGCCAGCTGAGCATCGACCGCGGCGAGGCGTCCGATTACATGGCTCGCTACTTCGCCCGGTACCCCGGCGTGCGGGATTTCATGGAAGCCACCCGCAGCCAGGCGCATCGCGACGGTTACGTGGAGACCCTGTTCGGCCGCCGGCTCTACCTGGAAGAACTGGCCTCGCGGAACCAGGCACGCCGGGCCGGCGCCGAGCGCGCGGCGGTGAACGCCCCGATGCAGGGCACCGCCGCCGATATCATCAAGCGGGCGATGATCGCCGTCGCAGCGTGGATTGAGACGCGCGACGACGTATGCATGCTGATGCAGGTTCACGATGAACTGGTCTTCGAAGTGCGCGAAGACGCCGTGGACGCGGTTCGCGAGGGAGTGATCCAATGCATGTCCGGGGCAGCCGAGCTCGCCGTGCCGCTGATCGTGGACGTCGGCGTGGGCGCCAACTGGCACGAGGCGCACTAACTGTCTGTTTTTCGCCGGGTTTCCAAACCCTGAAAATTAGCTGACTATTTTTTCGCCAATCCCGCGAACTTTATCCCGCGACCCGCATCTAATCTTCCGGAACACACGCAACGGTGTTCCGAAGGTGATCTCTCCTCCCTGAGTGAACCGACGGCTGCGAACCTCTCCCCTGGGTTTCGCTGCCACCCCAGCCCCGAAGGTCCCCCCCTGGCCTTCGGGGCTTTTTTTTGCGTGTCGTTTGGACCGGGCCAATGCGCTATCGTTCGCGCACTTTTCACCACCTGAGCAAAGGCAACCCCATGTCCCTTTCCATGTACCAGGCGTCCGTGCCGGTGTTCGTGCGCGGCCTGTCCAACCTGAAGCACGTTTTGCAGAAAGGCCAGGCCCACGCGAAGGCCAAGAACGTCCCTGATGAAGTGATGCTGCAGACGCGGCTGATCGCCGACATGCTGCCGCTGGCCAAGCAGGTGCAGATAGCCACCGACGCTGCCAAGGGCTGCGTGGCACGTCTGGCCGGCGTCGAGCCGATCGCCGTGCCCGACGTGGAAGTGACCTTCGACGAACTCCAGGCCCGCCTCGACAAGGTGATCGACTACGTCAAGTCGTTCCAGGCCAGCCAGATTGACGGCAGCGAAGACCGCGCGATCGTGCTGAAGATGCGCAGCGGCGAACTCAACTTCACCGGCCAGGAGTATCTCCTCGGCTTCGCCCTGCCCAACATGTTCTTCCACATCACCACCACCTACGCGATCCTGCGCGAGGCTGGCGCGGAACTGGGCAAGAACGACTACCTGGGCAACCGCTAAGCGTCATCCCGTCAGCGCCGTCGAGGCACTCGACGGCGCTGATGGTCAGGAGGGTGTGGGACAATGGCCGGCCCATGCTCCTCGACGACACCAAAGCCACCATTCGCGCCGACTACGGGCGTCTTAAGGAAGGTCTGCCCGGCTTCCGAGGGCGGCCGGCGCAGCTGAGGATGATCGCCGAGGTGGCCAAGGCGTTGGCCGAGCCCGCCGGCGCCGCGGTGATTGAAGCGCCCACCGGCACCGGCAAATCGATGGCCTACCTGATCGCCGGGCTGGAAGTGGCGCGGGCGACGAAGAAGAAACTTCTGATCGCCACCGCCACCGTGGCGTTGCAGGAGCAGCTGGTCCAGCGCGATATTCCGCAGTTCCTGAAGCTCTGCGGCGTGGAAGCCAAGGTTGCCCTGGCCAAGGGCCGCCAGCGTTACCTGTGCGTGCGCAACCTGCGCATGGCCGCCACCGAAACGGCGCAGGGCGGCCTGGATTTCGACGCCGAGCTCGCGCTGTGGGCCAAGCCACCGCAGCCACGCGATACCCAGGCCGTGGGCAAGCTCACCGAGGCTTTCACCAGCGGCGAGTGGAACGGCGACATGGACACCAGTCCGGAGGCCGTGTCGGACCTCGTGCGCGGCATGCTTACCACCAGCGCTGGCGGCTGCACCGGACGCAAGTGCGGTGCCTTTTCCGTTTGCCCCTTTTTCCTGGCCCGCCGCGCCGTGGGAGAGGCGGAGATCGTGGTGGCCAACCAGGACCTGGTACTGGCCGACCTCACCATGCCGCGCGACGAAGACACCTTCGGCGGCGTGATCCTGCCTAAGCCTGAAGAAACGCTCTACATCTTCGACGAAGCGCACCACGTGCCGGCCAAGGCCATCGATCGCGGCGCGGCCGATGTACACCTGTCGGTCGCCATGCGCCGGCTCGGCCGCATGCAGAACCAGATCCATGCTGCCTATTCGCTCACCGACAAGGAAAGCATCGGCAATCTCACCCTCGAGAGGGGTGAGGAAAAGATCGCCGAACTCAGCGCCTCGCTGGAAGACATCGAGCGCGAGATCCGCATGAACTGGATGCCCTCGCCCGGCGAGGCAGAGCCGATGTACCGCGCATCCCTCGGTCGGTTGCCGGAGAACTGGGTGGTGCACGCGACCGCGCTGCGCATGGTCACGGGCGACGTCCAGAAGTGGGTGCGCAGCGTGCGCCGCGCCGTCGTGGAGATGGAAGCCGGCGGCCCCACCCAGGAAGCGATCTCCCGCGAGCTGGGAGTGGCTCTGGAGCGCCTGGATCGGCAGGTACGCACCTGGTATGCGTGGTCGAGCGAAGATCGCGAAAACGCACCGCCGCTGGCGCGCTGGGTGACGTTGACCGCCGACCAGCAGATCGTCTGCCACGCCTCGGCCGTATCGGCAGGCGGCCTGCTGCGCAACGTGCTGTGGGACAACGCAGCGGCGGTGGTGATGACGTCGGCGACGCTCAGCGTGGGCGGCCAGTTCCGCGGTTTCGCCGATGCAGTTGGCCTGCCCGATGGCGCGGTGACGCTGAGCCTGCCCTCGCCCTTTGACCTCGCCAACCAGGCCACGCTGGAAGTGCCCGCCTTCAAGGCCATGCCTGATGACCGTGAAGGCCACGCGCGCGAAGTGGCCGCCTGGCTGGGCGCGAACCTCGATTGGGACGCCGGCAACCTGGTGCTGTTCACCTCGCGCGCCAAGCTCGACCGCGTGTTGCAGGTGTTGCCCATCGAATACGTGCGCAAGGTTCGTGCGCAAGGCTCGTTGTCCAAGGCGCAGCTGATCACCGAGCACCGCGAAGACATCGAAGCCGGCAAGGGCAGCACCTTGTTTGGCCTAGCCTCGTTCGGAGAGGGACTGGACCTTCCGGGCAAGCTTTGTGAAACCGTGGTGGTGACACAGCTTCCCTTTGCCGTACCCACGGACCCCGTCGGCGCGACGTACGCCGAGTGGCTGGAGTCGCGCGGCCGCAACCCGTTCATTGAAGTGAGCGTGCCCGATGCCACGCGGCTCTTGATCCAGTATTGCGGCCGCCTGATCCGTACCGAAACCGATACCGGCCGGATCGTGCTGCTGGACCGCCGGGTGGTCACCAAGCGTTATGGCGAACAGATGCTGCGCGCACTGCCACCGTTTGCGCGTGCGATCGAGCGTGCCGCATGAGTGTGGAAAAACCCGATGCGCCGTCGGTCGCACGCAACCGCGATGCGATCCTGGATGCGCTTGGCGAGGCGTTTGCGCACACAAGGTCGGTGCTTGAAGTAGGCAGCGGCACTGGGCAGCACGCGGTGTTTTTTGCCCAGGCCCTGCCCCATCTTTCGTGGCAAACCTCAGACCGCGAGGAAAACCTCGATGGAATAAGTGCGTGGCTCGACGACGCGGGCCTTCCGAATACGCCGCCCGCATTGACTTTCGACGTCAATGGTTCCTGGCCAACGACCGCTTACGACGGGGTATTTACCGCCAATACGCTGCACATCATGTCGTTCGAAGAAGTGCAGGCGTTCTTCACCGGGCTGCCTGGCATCACGGCGCCTGGCGCTACGCTTGTGGTCTACGGACCATTCAACTACGGCGGCCAGTTCACCAGCCCGAGCAACGCCGAGTTCAACGACTGGCTGCAGGCGCGCGGCACCCACATGGCGATCCGTGACTTCGAAGCGGTGGATGCATTAGCTGCCAAGGCGGGATTTGAACTGGTCGACGACCACGCCATGCCGGCCAACAATCGATGCATCATCTGGCGGCGGACGTCGTAGGAAGTGCAGCTTCATCCGTCCTGTTGATCGTCCTCGGGCGGCCATTGCCGTGAGACGTGAACAAGGGAAAGTATGCGCACGATATCCGACTTGATCTCGTAGACCAGGCGGTAGTTGGCGTGTGGCACCAGTTCTCGAGTACCCCTGACGATCCCTCGTGGCCCCGACCTTGGGAACATGGCCAACTGTTCGGATGAGTCCTTGAATCGCTCGTCCATGCGCACAGCCGCGCCCACGTCCTCTGCTGCAATGTATGTCCATATGCGCCGGCGATCCTCTTCGGCCGCCGGCATCCATTCAACCTTCATTTTTTGGTTAGGGCCTCCGCGCGCCGGGCGGCGAACTCGGCTTCAACTACGTCACTGGGGCGGCCGCGCCCACCGCGAGCCTGGCTCCGGGCAATCTCGACCTTCCTGTGTAGGAATTCCTCATACTCACGCGCCTCGCGTTGCCTGGCGATGTACTCGCGCATCAGCTCGCGAACGACCTGCGCGGCAGGGCGATGAGCCGCCTCGGTTGCTGCCATGAAGGCTTCGCGCAAGTCCGTTTCAAGCTTCATGAAAAAGGTCGCTTCTTTCGTCATGGGCTCAAGCTCAAGAAAAGATATAATACGTATATACCTTATATATCCATCAAACCCTCGCCGCAAGGCCTCGCGAGCCGCTATCTTTGACGACTCACAAGATCAGTTTCGGACAACGCGCCATGAGCCCTTGCCCCTGCGGAAGAGCCGACTATGCCGCCTGCTGCGGCCGCTATCACGCCGGGCTTGGGGCGCCGGATGCCGAATCGCTGATGCGGTCACGCTACAGCGCGTTCGTTCTCGGATTGCCCGACTACCTGCTGGCGACCTGGCATCCGTCCACGCGACCGTCGGCGCTTGACCTGGATCCGGGCCTCCGCTGGCTGGGCCTGGATATCAAGAAGTCCACTGGTGCCGGCGATGCCGGCCACGCCACGGTGGCATTCGTCGCGCGCTCGCGCCACGGAGGTGGCCCCGCCCATCGCCAGCACGAGCTCAGTCGCTTCGTGCGTGAGGATGGGCGGTGGTTCTACCTCGACGGCGACGTGCGCTGACCCGTCACTTCGTGCGAAAGGCGTTTTCCAGCATCTGGCGATCAAAGCCGATCCCCGGCGCCTCGCCGTTGGAATAGCGGTATAGCGCCGCCGAGTAGATGCCATGCAGCGCCGCCTGCACCAGGCCCAGCAGCACCATGGCGATCACCAGCACGACGACCGCGGCGACGATCAGCGTGACGGAACCTGTGAAGGCGGCGCCGACGATCAGGCCCGCGCCGCACAGCATGACCAGGAACGTACCCAGGCCGAACACCACGCCAAGGCCGACGTTGCCGATCAGGTTCTCGCCCCAGGTTCCGCGCAACAACTGCACGCTGCGCTTGAGCGCCTTGAATGGGCCAAGCCCTTCATGCGCCAGCACCGGCACCACCAGGAAGGTCGCCACCGTCCAACCTAAGCCAAGGAAGCCGGCGATGATGCGGCCGATGAAACCCAGGCGCTGCTGCAGTGCGCGCAGGAACACGCCCACCGTGGCTGCAATCAATGCGTAGCCCAGGATCGTGCCGATACGCGACCAGGCAATGCGGAAGCCATCGGCCACCGTGGGATTGCCGCCATCAAGGCGGATCATTGCCGCACCGATCAGCGCGGTGTTGAAGAAGATGATGATGGTGTACTGCACGAGGTAGAACGCACCCATGAGCACGTACTGGATGGGCTCCATGCGCCGATGGTCGAACTGCTCGCCATGCATGCTGCCGAAGATGATCGGCAGCGCGAAACTCGCTATCACCACCAGTGAGGCCATCGCCGAGAACAACGGGAACACCATCAATTCCTTGTCCGAGCGCAATACCGATGCACTCGCCTTCATCAAGGCCCAGCTGCGTGCGAACTTCCCCATGGCGCGATGTCCTTCCCCGGTTGGCTGTCGGCATTTTGTAGCAGAGGCTAGGGGCCTGGAACAGTGCAGGGGGTCATTAAAGCCTGACGACCTCGAGTTCGCCGTTATCCTGGGCGCGTGCCTGCATGAGGGACAGCGTCATGCCCGTCAGCGGATGCACCACCGCGCCGGCAATGTCGGCCAGCGGCCGCAATACGAAGGCGTGGCGAAGTTCATCGCGGGGAATCTGCAGGTGCCCGGGCCCATCGAGCACGAGGTCGTCGTAAAGCACGATATCGATGTCCAGCGTGCGGCTGGAGAACCGCGGCACGTCGCGGCGGCGGCCATGGCGATCCTCGATGGCGTGCAATGCATCGTTCAGCGCGATCGGATCCAGGTCGGTGGTCAGGCCCACGGCCAGGTTGATGAAGGCCGGCCCCTCGAAGCCCACTGCCTTGCTGCGATAAGCAGGCGACACCACCATGTCGCCGAACATCAAGCGCAGTTCCGACAAGGCTGCCCGCAGGTGATGTTCCGGTTCCACGTTGGAGCCGAGGCTTAGCCACGCCGTCGCCATGCGCGCTAAGCCGGCCGCTTGCCGCGCTCGATCACCACGCCGACCGACTTGGCGCCACGCACGGCGCCGGGCTTGGCGCATTTCAGACGCACCCAGGCCACGCCAAATTCCCGCATGACGATTTCCGCGCAACGCTCGGCCAGGGTCTCCACCAAGCCAAACGACGATTCACCCACGAACGACTGCAGGCGCTTGGAGATGGCCTTGTAGTCGAGCGTGTCGGCAATGTCGTCGCTGGCCGCCGGCTTGCGGTTGTCGAATGCCATCTCGACGTCGAACGCCAGCGGCTGGCGGATCTTGCGCTCCCAGTCATAGATGCCGATGACGGCATCGATGCGGAGGTCTTCGATGAATACGATGTCCATCGGTGGATTCTAGCCAATCACAATGCGATCAGGCCGCGGTAAGGGTTTCCAGGCTCCAACGCGGCTGCACCACCAGGGTCTCGTCGTGCTGCCCGGCCGCCAGGCGGATCGCGCCCGCCAGCGCGATCATCGCGCCGTTGTCAGTGCAGAACTCAAGGCGGGGGAAGTACACCCTGAAACCATCGGCGGCGCCGGCCTCGGCCAACTGGGTGCGAAGGCGGCGATTGGCGCCGACACCGCCGGCGATCACCAGGCGCCCTGCCCCGGTGGCGGCCAGCGCGCGGCGGCATTTGATGGCGAGCGTATCCACGATGGCTTCCTCGAACCCCCGGGCGATGTCGGCCCTGGCCTGGTCGCTGCCGTCGGATGCCTTCCAGGCCATCAGCACCTGGGTCTTGAGCCCCGAGAAACTGAAGTCGAAGCCGGGGCGGTCAGTCATCGGCCGGGTGAACCTGTACGCGCCCGACCGGCCCTGTTCGGCCAGCTTCGCCAGCGCCGGGCCGCCGGGGTACGGCAGGCCCATCATCTTGGCCGTCTTGTCGAAGGCTTCGCCGGCAGCGTCGTCCAGGGTATCGCCCAGGATCCGGTAACGCCCGATGCCCTGGACCTCGACCAGCATGGAGTGCCCGCCCGATACCAGCAGGGCCACGAACGGAGGCTCGGGCGGATCGTCTTCCAGCAAGGGAGCCAGGAGATGACCTTCCATGTGGTGGACACCGATGGCCGGGACGCCCAGCGCCCAGGCCATGGCCCGGCCCGCCGCCCCGCCCACCAAAAGAGCACCGACCAGGCCGGGACCCGCCGTATAGGCCACCCCGCCCAGGTCCGACACGCCCAGGCCTGCATCGGCCAAGGCCTTGCGTACCAAGGGTAAAAGCTTCCGGACATGGTCCCGGCTGGCCAGTTCCGGCACCACGCCGCCGTATTCGGCATGTAGCCGGACCTGGCTGAATAGCTCATGGGAAAGGAGCCCCCGGCCCGGGTTTCCCCGGTCCCAGCGCAGCAGGGCGACACCTGTCTCGTCGCAGGAGGTCTCGATACCCAGTACAGGCTTTGAAATCTGCAGAATGCTCACGCTATAATTCACGGCTCGCCCGATCAACCGGGCCAGTTTACCCAAGTGGAGTTTCCATGCCGTCCGTTAAAGTCCGCGAGAACGAGCCGTTCGAGCTTGCCCTGCGTCGTTTCAAGCGTACCTGTGAAAAGGCTGGCGTGCTGGCCGAGACCCGCAAGCGCGAGTTCTACGAAAAGCCCACCCAGGAACGCAAGCGTAAGCGCGCTGCCGCAGTCAAGCGCCACCTGCGCCGCCTGTCGCGTGACGTTTCCCGCAAGACCCGCATGTACTGAGTGTCCTGCCTGCCCGCCTTCACTGGCATAGCGGCAGGCAACCGGCAGGCGCGTCCAACCCGCAGCCGCCACCTCGCTTACGCATGTAACGGACCGGCGCCACCCCCTGGGAGGCGCCGGTTTTCGTGTTCGAAGTCAAATAAGGAGTTCCCGTGAGCCTGAAGCAGCAACTGACCGAAGACATGAAGAACGCCATGCGTGGCGGCGAGAAAGACAAACTCGGCGTCATCCGCCTGATGCTGGCCGCCGTGAAGCAGCGCGAGGTGGACGAGCGCATCGAGCTGGACGACACCCAGGTGCTGGTCACGCTTGAAAAAATGATGAAGCAGCGGCGCGATTCGGTGACCCAGTTCGAAGCCGCCAGCCGCGAGGATCTTGCCAAGATCGAGCGCTACGAGATGGGCATCATCGAAGCCTACCTTCCGGCCAAGCTCGACGAGGCCGGCATCGAGGCCCTGGTGCGCCAGGCCGTGGCCGAAACTGGCGCCACCAGCATGAAGGACATGGGCAAGGTGGTGGGTTGGGTCAAGGACAAGGCCGCCGGCACGGCCGACATGGCCGTGGTGTCCCAGAAGGTGAAAGCTGCCCTGGCATAAGCTGCCGCGTTTCACGCCTCCCGCACGATCTGGCACGCAAGATCACCGCCACATAGAACAGCGGAGTCCTGCCATGCTCAAGTGGGCCATCATCTTCGGCATCGTGTCCCTGATCACCGGCGCCCTCGGCTTTACCGGTGTTTCGGGCGTCGCCGGGACCATCGCCAAGGTCCTGTTCGCGATCTTCCTGATCTTCTTCATCATCGCCATCCTGGCCGTGATGGGTATCTTCCACCTGGCGTTCTAGCGGGACAACCCCGGGCCGCGCTGGCCGCTACAATGCGCCATGCGCGGTCGCATCCCCGATACCTTCATCGACGAACTGCTTGCCCGTGTCGACATCGTCGACACGATCGAGCGGCGCGTGCCGCTGAAAAAAGCCGGGCGCGAATGGACCGCCTGCTGCCCCTTCCACAACGAGCGCTCGCCCTCGTTCTACGTGAGCCCGCAGAAGCAGTTCTACCATTGCTTCGGCTGCGGCGTGCACGGCAGCGCGATCAAATT
Organism: Pinirhizobacter sp.; assembly: GCF_035317885.1. GTDB lineage: Bacteria > Pseudomonadota > Gammaproteobacteria > Xanthomonadales > Rhodanobacteraceae > Pinirhizobacter. The sequence goes on along the minus strand of NZ_DATHFX010000246.1, from coordinate 3,813 downwards.
CCTGATGGAATACGAACGCCTGGAGTTCGTCGACGCGGTGGAGGAACTGGCCCAGTCGGTGGGCCTGAAAGTGCCTCACGAAGATGGCCGCGACGACACACCGCGCGAGGACAAGACCGACCTCTACGCCCTGCTCGACGGCGCGGCGCACTTCTACGAAGAGCAACTGCCCAAGAACGCCGAGGCGAAGGAATACGTCAAGCGCCGCGGCCTGGATGCCCAGACCATCAAGGCCTTCCGCATCGGCTGGGCGCCGGCCGGGTTCGATGGCGTGATCAAGGCGCTGGGTAATTCCGAGAACCGCCTCAAGCTCTTGAATGAAGCGGGCATGGTGGCCGCGAACGAGCGCGGCAACCGCTACGACCGCTTCCGCGAACGGGTGATGTTCCCGATCCTCGATCGCCGCGGGCGCGTGATTGCCTTCGGCGGACGCGTACTCACCGGTGACCAGGGTCCGAAATACCTCAACTCACCGGAGACCCCCCTCTTCCACAAGGGAAAAGAGCTCTTCGCGTTGTGGCAGGTAAAGCAGGCCAACAAAACCATCGAGCGCATCGTGGTGGTCGAAGGCTATATGGACGTCATCGCCCTGCACCAGGCGGGGCTGCCGATTGCGGTAGCCACGCTGGGCACGGCCACCACGCCCGACCACGCGGAAGTATTGTTCCGCGCCACGCCCGACGTGGTGTTCTGTTTCGATGGTGACCGCGCCGGCAAGCAAGCGGCGTGGCGTGCGCTTGAATCGGTGCTGCCGCGCATGCGCGATGGACGCCAGGCGTTCTTCCTGTTCCTTCCCGATGGCGAAGACCCCGATACGCTGGTGCGCAAGGAAGGCAAGGAAGGCTTCGAAAAGCGCATGCACAAGGCCACGCCGCTTTCGGAATATTTCTTTGCCGAACTGGGCCGTGACGTGGAGCTGGGCAGCCTTGACGGCCGGGCCCGCCTGGCCGAACGCGCCCGGCCATTGATCGCCCGATTGCCCGATGGCGCCTTCCGCGACCTCATGGGCGCGGAGCTCGAGCGACGCACGGGAGCGAAGGCAACCTTCCAGCCCGAAGCCCACTCCCGCCAGCCGCACCAGCGCAACGCACCGGTGCAGCGAAGCCTGGTGCGCACAGCCATCACTCTGTTGATTGCGCAACCTGGCCTGGCCGACCTCGTCGAACGACCTTATGGTTTCCTGGCGCTGGACAAGCCCGGCGTGGGCCTGCTGGCCGAGCTGATCGACCTTGCCCGTTCGCGCCCAGGGATCAATCCGGCCACCCTGGTGGAGCAATTCGCAGACCGCGAGGAACACGCATCGCTCGACAAGCTGTCCCGGGCGGATATGGTTGGCGAGCCGGAGATGCAGAAGGTGGAATTCCTGCACGCCCTGGAGCGGATGAAGCACCAGGCCGTGGTGCAACGCAAAACGCTCCTTCAGGAGAAATCGCGTTCGATGGGCCTGGATAATTCCGAAAAAGCCGAGCTTCGAGAACTGTTTACGATACGCCCGCCCCAATCGTTCACGGACGAATGACGCCTGCCCCCCTTCCATGGGATCATCCAAGGCCGCACAGGAACCGTGGGCCCTGATGGACCTGCTCGAGCGCCTCATCGACATTTTCGGCCAGAACGGATACCTGGCCGTCTTCATCGCCCTGATGCTTTGTGGCGCGGGAATTCCCCTGCCCGAAGACATCACCCTGGTCGCCGGCGGCGTGATCACCGGATTGGGCTACGGCAACGTGCACACCATGTTCATGGTGTCGATGGTGGGCGTGTTGCTGGGCGACTCCACCATGTTCCTGCTGGGACGCAAGTACGGCACGCGCGTGTTGAAAGTGCGCTTCGTCGCGCGCCTGTTAACACCCGAGCGTTATGCGAAGGTGCAGGAAAAATTCGCCCGCTACGGCAACCGCATGTTGTTCTTCGCGCGCTTCCTGCCCGGCATGCGCACGGCGGTATACATCTCCGCCGGTGCCACCCACCGCGTGTCGTTCTGGCGCTTTTTCCTGCTCGACGGCTGCGCCGCGCTGATCAGCGTGCCGATCTGGGTGTACCTGGGCTACTTCGGTGCCAACAACCACCAGTGGCTGGCGATGTGGATACGTCGCGGCCAGACGGGGTTGTGGGTTGCGTTGGTCGTGGCGCTGCTGTTGCTGTTCTGGTATCTGCGCCGCCGTCGCCAATGCACGGAGTCGGGGACGGAGTAAAACCCCGACTCCGACTCCATCACGGCTAGGCCCTGGCCAGTTGCGCCATGCGATCACACAGCAGGGTCATCATGTCCCAACCCGCCTCGAGCGCCTGCTCCAGTTCAGGCATAAGCGCCGCCGGCGCACGCCGCAGCAGGTCGATGCCATAGGCAGCATGGTCGCCATCATCTTCCGCATGCTCGCGGAAGTAAGGCATGTCGTCGAACACCGTGGACGCCTGCTTGAAGAAGATCTCCCCGCTCGCCTCCAGTACCAGGTGCATCAGCAAGGTACGCTCGTAGTCCGAACCCACCATCATGGCGTGCTTGAACCAGTGCATCGCCGCCTGCAGGATCGAATCGGTGCAGGCGGCGTGGGCGCCGCCGCGTTGCTGGCGCAGGTTGTCGTTGTGGCCCAGCTCCTCGGCCAGGTGCGCCACCGCCACGCGCTGCTGGTCGTGATCGACCGTAAGCGCGGCGCGCAGGTGCAAGAGGCGCTGGAAGAAATCCGACCATGTCTGCAGGCAATGGAGCAGGCGTCCGCGCACCGCGGCGTCAAGTGGATCCGGATCATTGACCAGGCTCACCAGTTCGCCGCGTGAAAAAGCGGCGATACGTACTTCGTTGCGCGCCAGCAGGTGCTCCACCCCCGACTCTCGTGTGGTCACTTGTACTTTCGTCTGCATGAGTCTTTGGCTCCTTGCCGTGCGTCAATGCCGCGGCGATGGCCGCGACGGGCGCACACGATGCTGGTGGCAGAGGGGGTAGGTCAAGGCTTGTTCGGGGACAAAAACGCGATATAGATGAAATAGTTACGGTTTGTATCGCCGCGCAATCCTGCCCGTAATCCGCTACCCGGTAAAAGGATAGGCTTAAGTTTCCCCGGGACCTGCCGATAAGCCAGGCGAGACCACCACACAGGAGCGACCCATGAGCGGACACCATTGCCATCGTTGTGGGTCGTCGTTGCATCCGGGGGCGATGAAGTGCTCGGGGTGCATGGCTGGGGTGGTGTATGGCGCGACTGCCAACGAGTTGCGACGTGCGGCCAAGATAGGGGCCGGCGCAGTGCTCGCCGTGTGGTGTTATGTGGTGGCGTATTCGTTGCCGGCGATGCTCGTGGGCCTGGCCGCGGTCGTGGTTGCCGGGTCCATTCTTCGGATGACTGCCAGTCGTGCACGTGCCCACCTGGTGCGCACGTTTGCCGTGCCTGATCGTCCCTAAGGCTTTCGCGGTTCGACAGCCGGCATCTTGAAGAGGTCGGGGGAAATCTCGCCCGTGTCGACGGACGTGACTGTCCATTTCATCGGCCGTCCCGACATATCCTTGCCGTCGTAACCCAGCAGCAGTCCGGACTCTTCGTCGATCCACATCGTGCCGCTGTCCGCGCCATCAGGTCCGCTATGGCCAGCGTCCAGGAAGCGCCAGCGCGTAGCGGCACGACCAGCCACGGTACCTTTCTCGCCTTTTGTGCAGCTGCCGCTGAATTCCGCGCAGGGCCTGTCGACATTGAACCGGTACTGTCGCGCCGATGGGCCATTGCCCAGCGGCATGACCACGCGCGCTTTCTCATTCACCAGCCAGCTCGCGTGGGCCTTGCCATCACGCAGGATGTAGTCGGTCTCGCCGCCATCCTG
>NZ_DATHFX010000245.1:0-3220 GCF_035317885.1 Pinirhizobacter sp. | reverse complement strand
TGCCGTGACGAACCCGTTGAACAACATCGGTTCCACCTCGCTGCCGTTCGACGCAATCGACCAGGAACAGATTCTGACCGGCGGCTACGGCGCTGAGTTTGGCCGTTCCACCGGCGGTGTGATCAACATCATCACCAAGCGCGGTACCAATGAGTGGAAGGGCAGCATCGCCGCCTATTGGGATCCGAAGGCGCTGCAGGCGAACCCGAAGAACATCTACTACCCGAACAATGGCAGCCCGCAAGGCGGCGAGTTGTTCACCGACCGCAATGTCAACAAGCGCTACATCGGCTCGGAGATGATCGCCATCGGTGGTCCGCTGATCAAGGATCGCCTGTTCTTCTACGGCAACGTCGAAACCACCCGCCAGGAAGGCGTAGGCAACGGCAGCGTTCTGGTCGGCCCGAACACGCGCTACCAGCAGCAGGTGATCAAGACCCCGCGCTGGTTGGGCAAGATCGACTGGAACATCAACGACAACAACATCGTTGAACTGACCGGCATCGGCGACAAGCAGACCCAGGACCTCACCAACTACCCGTTCGACTACAACACGCTTCAGCAGGGCGATGTGGCCAAGAGCGCCACCCGCCAGAAGATCGGTGGCGAGACTTACATTGGCAAGTACACCGGCTATGTCACCGACGACTTCACTGTCACCGCGCTGTATGGCAAGCAGGATAGCGTGAACTACCTGGTGCCCACGCTCGGCTACAGCAGCGCGTTCCCGTTTGTCAGCGACGGTCGCACCGGCAAGACCGCGAGCGGTCCGTACGCGATGACCTGCCTCCCCGGCCAGCCGGCACCCTGCAAAGTTTCTGACGCCAACAACCTGCAGTCGTCCGTCCAGGACCCCGGCGCGATCAACAGGTCGCACGGCTACCGCGTCGACTTGGAGTACCGCATCGGCGGCCACGACCTGCGTCTGGGCTATGACCAGCAGACGCTGGAAGCTCGTAACGGTACCGAGGTGGGTGGTCCGGGCTATCGCTGGGCTTACCAGGAAACGTCCAATCCGGCTTCCCATCCTGCCAGCAGCCCGTTCTTCCTGCCCGTGGGCAGCAATGAGTACGTGCAGCAGGTATTCAACACCACGGGCGGCTCGTTCCGCGTGGACCAGGAAGCGGTATACCTGGAAGATCGCTGGCAGGTGACCGACCAGTGGCTGCTGTCGCTGGGCCTGCGTAATGAGCAGTTCAAGAACTTCAACGCCGATGGCGACGTCTACGTGAAGCAGCGTCATCAGCTTGCGCCGCGCTTGGGTGTCACCTGGGACGTGTTCGGCGATTCCACCTTCAAGCTATTCGCCAATGCTGGCCGTTACCACCTGGCGATGCCGAACAACGTGGCACTGCGTGGCGCCGCAGGTTCGGCAATCTACTCCACGTATTACAGCTTCAACGGCATCGACGCCAATGGCGTGCCGCAGAACCTGGTGTCGCTGGCCGATCCGAACAACCACCAGGTGTGTAAGGGCGTCGATCGTTACCCGTATCTTTCGGCCAACTGCGAATACGGCGATGCGCCGGACCCGAAGACGGTTGCCGCCAAGGGCATCAAGGCGCACTTCCAGGATGAGTACGTGCTGGGCATGGAAAAAGCCCTCAACGACCATCTCGTGTTCGGTGCACGCGGTACCTATCGCAATCTGCGTAGTGCCGTGGACGACACTTGCGCCGCGGTCCTGGGTGGTTCGTGCTACCTGTTCAACCCGGGTCGTGCCAATGACTTCCTGGTCGACAATGGCGACGGTACGTACACCACCGAACACTTCAGCAGCGAAGACCTCACGCACTTCCCGCTCAAGCGTAAGTACGCCGCCCTTGACCTTTGGCTCGAGCACCAGTTCGACGGCAAGTTCTTCTACCGCCTGGACTACACGTTCTCGAAGAACTACGGCAACACCGAAGGCCAGCTGCTCTCGGATCTGGGCCAGGCCGACGTTTCGCAGAGCCAGGCGTGGGACGACGTCTCGCTGATGGTCGGCTCCAACGGCCTGCTGCCCAACAACCGCAAGCACCAGTTCAAGGCCTTCGGTTACTGGCAGGCCAGCGAAGAATGGATGTTCGGCGCCAACGTGCTGATCCGTTCGGGCCGTCCCAAGCAGTGCCTGAGCTACATCGGCCCGGATATGGATGATCCGGTGAGCTACGGGGACAGTTATTTCTTCTGTGTGGATAGCACGAAGGTGCACCCGCGCGGCACGTTCGGCAGCCTGCCGTGGGAATACAAGCTTGACCTGACCGCAGCCTATTCGCCGCGGTGGGTCAACGGCCTGCGTTTCCGCCTGGACGTGTTCAACGTGCTCAACAAGCAGGTCGTGCAGAACCAGGTGGTGCAGTACCACGGTGGCAACACGGTCGAGCAGACCACGCCGGGCATCTCGCCGGCTTATGGCCGCACGATCTCGTTCTCCGATCCGCGCACGTTCCGCATCTCGGCGCAGTACGACTTCTCGCTGTAAGACACCACAACAATAAGATATAGCCGGGCCAAAGGCCCTCGCGACTCTCCAGACCTGGCCGCCGGTTCCCACCGGCGGCCTTTTTTTGCCCGGGTCGCGAATATGTATTCTTCTTTAAGATATTATTCATCTTTATCAATAGCTTGCGACGGCACTTGACGGCCAGTACATCACCACGGTTTGCTAAGAAAGCGTTGACTTCGTGTATTTATTGGCTTAGTTTCCGTCGCGGAGGATTCCTTTCGGTTTCCTGTCAATCGGAATTTCATGCGGCGCCATGCGCCGGGTCCGGTTCAGGAAAATAAAGGGAGTTTCGGGGCCAAGGAGGCCCGGGACAGGGGAAATCGATCCGCGGGTGCGGGAACACCTGCGACAGTCGATACCCCAGTGGCAAGCGGGCGGGAACCCGTTAGCCAATGACTCGTCCCGGACCACACCAGACCCAGCTCCAAGGCCGGCTGCGCCGGCCCGTATGCAGTGACTTCGACCTGTGCGCAGCAGGGTCTTTTTCTTGGTCTGGGGAGTGCTTTTCCATGCGTTCTAATTCATTGTTCCGCAGCCGTGCGTTCAAGCGCACGGTGCTCGCCGTCGCCCTGAGCTCCACGCTTGCCGGCGGCGTCGCGTTCGCGCAGTCCACCACGGGTAGCATCTTCGGCCAGGCGCCGGCGGCTGCCGGTGAGACCGTTGGCATCGACAGTGGCGGTACGCGTGGCACCGGTCGCACTGGTAATGGTAACGGTCAACCTCGTCCGCGAC
>NZ_DATHFX010000244.1:0-3793 GCF_035317885.1 Pinirhizobacter sp. | reverse complement strand
ATCATCGGCCTTGTCGCCGGTGTGTTGATCCTTGCCGCCGTGACGATGGCGCTGGGGCAGTTGTTGCTGCCGTTGGCGGCACGTTACCCCGCGCGCGTGGCGGCGATCCTTAGCGACCGCCTGCACCGCGACATCCGCTTTGCAACCCTGGAAGGACACTGGCAGCCATCCGGGCCCGTCCTGGTGGCGCATGACGTCACCCTGCAGGGTGCCGACGGCGCACCGCCGCTGATGTTGCCCACGGCTGAATTCAAGCTCGATTTCGGTGCTCTGTTCATGCGTTCGCGGAACTGGCTGAACTTGCGCCTGGGAGGTGTGCGCCTGCAGTTGCGCCGCGATACGGTGGGTGTGTGGCATGTCGACGGTTTTGGTGCAGGCGGCGGACGGCAGGCTTCGCTGGGTGATCTCTCGGCGGACCTCTGGGTGAGCGATTTCGGCCTGTCGCTGCTCGATGAACGCACCGGCCACCGTTTTGAACTGCGCAGTCCGCAGGCGCACCTGCGCAAGCGTGGCGGCAACCTGCGTTTTGCCGGCGACCTGATGCGCGTGGGCAGCCCCGGCCGCGTGCATGCGGTGGGCCTGTTCGCCGACGATGGCAGCTTCGGGCGGGTCTACGCGCGTGCCGACAATGTCGACCTCAAGGCCATGGTCGGCGACCTGGATGTCGATGGCTATGGCGTGAGCGCGGGTAACGGCAGCTTCCAGGCGTGGAACGACTGGCGCCGCGGCGTGGTGGTGCGTAGCGTTGCTCGCCTGGACCTGGCCAATCTGGCCATGCATGGGCCCACCCAGGCCGTGGCCACGACCGGGCTGCACGGCCTGGTCGATTTCCAGCGACGCACCGATGGCGACCATGTGCTCTGGGCCGCCGACGACAAGGGCGTGCTGGCACTCACCATCGGCACGCAGGGCAACATGGACATCGCGGCCCACGAAGTGGATCTTGCGCCACTGCTGCCCTGGGCCGCCTTGTTGCCTTCCACTCCGCCGGGCGTGGCGGCGTGGCTGGCCAGGGGACGGCCACGCGGCAAACTCACCAGCGCCACCGCGCACTGGGGCGACGACGTCGACACGCGCTCGGTGGCGGCCAGCTTTCAAGGCCTTGGCATCGATGCGGTGGGCAATCTTCCCGGCATCGACCACCTCCAGGGCGATGTCCGCGGCGATGGCAGCGCGATGGCGTTGCAGCTGCCACGCCAGGCCGTCACGGTGTCCTTTCCCAATGTGTTCCGCAAACCCTTCCTGATGTCGGCCATCGACGGCGACATCGCCGCCTGGCATGAAGAGGGCAATTGGCACCTGGGGGTGGATACGCTCGACTTCACCGGCGAGCAGTTCGCCGGCCAGGCCCGTGGCGAGATCCGTTTCCCCGATGCCGGCGGCCGTCCGTGCCTGGATCTCTACGCCAGCATTTCAGGAGCGCAGGTTTCCGCCGCCAAGCTGTTCTGGCCCTACCGGTCCATGCCCGAGGGCACCATCCGCTGGCTCGACCGCGCGCTGGTCGCAGGCACGATTGAATCCGCCTCGGCGCTGGTGCGCGGGAGCTTGGCTGACTGGCCCTTCAAGGGGAACGAAGGTCGTTTCGAAGGTCGCGCCGTGCTTCGCGACCTCGCCCTGGACTACAGCGATAGCTGGCCGGCGGCCGACCACGTCAACGCCGTGGCGAGCTTCGTCGACAACGGCATGCAGGTGGACGTGGCCGCGGGCCAGGCACGCCAGGTGCACGCGGAGAAGGCCCAGGCCACCATCGCCGACTTCGCCGATTCCGTGCTGGACCTTAGCGTCTCCGGGGGAGGCTCGGCGGCGTCCTTGCTGGACTTTGTCCGCAACAGCCCGGTGGCGCGCAACAGCGCCGATACGCTGGACAAGCTCAAGCTCGGCGGCGACGCCAGCTTCGACTTCCGCCTGGTGATGCCGCTGAAGAAAGGCGAGGATTTCAACCTGCAGGGCACGGCCCAGCTCAAAGGCGCCGACCTCGTGGCCGATGCCTGGGGATTGAAGCTGGGCAAGCTCACCGGTCCCCTTACCTTCGACGGCAAGGGCATGAAGGCCGGTCCGTTGCAGACAACCTACCGTGATCGGCCCGCCACGCTTGAGCTGGGTGTGGCCGATGGCACGGATGATCCGGGCAAGATCTTCAACGCACGCCTGCAAGGTGATTTCTCCGTCGCCGAACTCGTTGCCGGTTACGACAACATCAAGTGGCTCGGCGACCTGGCCAATGGCCGCGCCAGCTTCGATGTCGGTTTCGATGTCTCCCGTGCAGGCAACGACAAGACCACGCAGGCCCTGCACGTGAGCTCCGACCTTCGCGGCATCGAGCTGAAGCTCCCAGCGCCTGCGAAGAAGAAGGCCGACGCGGCGTTGCCGATCAGCGTGGACCTGGGCCTGCCGACCGACGGCGCGGAACTGCGCCTGGCGCTGGGCGACGCGGTGCGTGCGCGCATGCGCCTGGGCGCCGACAAGGGGCCGCCGTTTGCCGCCACCTTCAACCTGGGCACCACCATGCCTGCCACGCTGCCGGACAAGGGCATGCGTTTTGCCGGCCACGGCGACGTGGTGGATGTTTCCGGATGGGTGCAGTACGCCACCGGCTTCGGCGGTAGCGGGCAGGGCCCGGGCCTGGATGGCATCGACATCAACGCCGATCACGCGCTGGTGTTCGGCCAGGACTTCGGTCAGATGCACCTGGTGGCTACCCCTGGCCCCGACGCGCTAAAGATCACCGTGGACAGCCCCAACCTCGTCGGCAGCTTCGACGTGCCTTCCAGCGATCTCGCACGCCGCGGCGTGACCGCACGGCTGCCGCGTGTCTATTGGCCACGCGACGACACTGCCGCCGCCAAGGGCAAAGCCGGGACCAAGGCACCCGCAGCATCCGTGGCGGTGCCCTCCGACGGCGCAGGCGCTACGGCAGCCGCGCCGCCGGTACCCAAGCCGGTCGAGCCCGGCATCGCGCCGGCCAGCGTGCCGCCGCTGCACCTTTTCATCGGCGACCTGCGGCTGGGCGATGCCAAGCTCGGCGAGGCGCGCCTGGAAACCTGGCCCACCGACAAAGGCATGCACATCGACCAGCTGCGCAGCCAGTCGAACAGCATCCAGGTCACCGCCAGCGGCGACTGGGATGGAAACGCCACGGCCAGCCGCACGCACCTGGCGATGGATTTTGCCGCCGAGAACCTCGGCGGCATGCTCGATGCCCTCGGTTTCGGCGGCCTGTTCGAAGGCGGCCGTACCCAGGCGCGCCTGGACGCCAGCTGGGCTGGTGGACCGTCGGCGCTGACGCTTGCCAACATGAACGGCCAGCTGCGGGTGGACGTGGCCAAGGGGCGGATTCCCGAGGTGCAGCCGGGCGTGGGACGTTTGTTCGGCCTGGTCTCGCTGTCGGAGTTGCCGCGGCGCTTGTCGCTGGATTTCGGCGACGTGCTTGGCAAGGGCCTTTCCTTCGATTCGATCAAGGGCGATTTCCACCTGGCCGATGGCAACGCCTCCACCAACAACCTGCAGATCCGCGGGCCGGCAGCGGACATCACCATCACCGGCCGCACCGGATTGCGCTCACGCGATTACGACCAGCAGGTGCTGGTAGTGCCCCACCTTGGCAACAGCCTGCCGGTGGTCGGTGCCCTGGCTGGCGGACCGGTCGGGGCGGCGGCAGGTTTCGCCGTGCAGGGCCTGCTCGGGCGCGGCCTGAACAAGGCCTCGGGCAAGCGCTATACGGTGAAAGGCGGTTGGGACAAGCCGGTTTTCACTCCGGTGGACAAAAAAGAAGGCGCTCCGTCGAAGACCTACG
>NZ_DATHFX010000243.1:0-7380 GCF_035317885.1 Pinirhizobacter sp. | reverse complement strand
TGAGGAATCGGACGAGGCGCTGGAGTTCGGCTACCTCAACAGCCGCTTCCAGACGGGCCTTAAAAACCTGATGGACAAGGCGGTGCTCTCGCACCGTGACCTGGAGCCCATCGCCGAGCGGTACCACATCGTCGATGAGATTCCGTTCGACTTCCAGCGCCGCCGCATGTCGGTGGTGGTGTCGGGCAACGATGGGCAGCACCTGCTGGTTTGCAAGGGCGCGGTGGAGGAAATGCTTTCCATCTGTAGTCGCGCGCGCATCGGCGGCGAGGTGATCGAGCTTACCGATGAGCGTCGCCGCGAAATTCGCGCGATGACCCGTGACCTCAATGAAGACGGCTTGCGCGTGCTGGTGGTGGCCATCGCCCACCACACCGCGCACAACCGCCCCTATAGCGTGGCCGACGAATCCGGCCTTACCGCCGTGGGTTGCCTGGCCTTCCTGGATCCACCGAAGGATTCGGCCGCCACCGCGATCAAGGCGCTCAACCACCACGGCGTGGCGGTCAAGGTGATCACTGGCGACAACGAGGCGGTGACGCGGAAGATCTGCGCGGAGGTGGGCCTGGACGTGGAGCATTCAGCCCTGGGCCGCGACATCGAGGCGCTGGACGATGCGGCGCTCGATGCCATGGTGGCCCGCACCACGGTGTTCGCCAAGATGTCCCCGCTGCAGAAAGCGCGCGTGGTGAAGTCGTTGCAGCGCCAGGGCCACACGGTCGGGTTCCTGGGCGACGGCATCAACGACGCGCCCGCGCTGCGCGAGGCGGACGTCGGCATCTCGGTGGATACCGCCACCGATATCGCCAAGGAGTCGGCCGACATCATTCTTCTTGAGAAGAACCTGATGGTGCTCGAAGAAGGTGTGATCGAAGGACGGATCACCTTCGGCAACATCATGAAGTACATCAAGATGACGGCCAGCTCGAACTTCGGCAACGTGTTCAGCGTGCTGGTGGCCAGTGCATTCCTGCCATTCCTGCCGATGCTGCCCTTGCAGATCCTGGTGCAGAACCTGCTGTACGACCTGTCACAGCTGGCCATCCCTTTCGACCGCATGGACGAGGAATACCTGCGCAAGCCGCGCAAATGGGATGCCGGCGACATCGGCCGCTTCATGCTGTGGATCGGCCCGGTGAGCTCCATCTTCGACATCACCACGTTCTGGCTGATGTGGCACGTGTTCGGCGCCAACGGCCCGGAGCACCAGTCGCTGTTCCAGTCCGGCTGGTTCATCGAAGGCCTGCTGTCGCAGACCCTGGTGGTGCACATGATCCGCACGCGGCGCATCCCATTCGTGCAGAGCATTGCCGCGGCGCCCGTGCTGGCGCTCACCGCGGCGATCATGGTGGTGGGCATGTACCTGCCGTTCTCGCTGCTGGGCGCGAAGATCGGCCTGGTGCCGCTGCCTGGCGTGTACTTCGGCTACCTGGCGGTGACGCTGCTGTGCTACTGCGTGCTCACCCAGCTGATGAAGGTGCTCTACATGCGCCGCTTCGGGCGCTGGCTGTAGGGTGATCGGGTTAGCGGGTTAGCGGGTTGGGGGTCAGAGTCATGACTCTGACCCCGGCTCCGTTCGTCAGACGGTCGAGGCGCGACGGGGCGCCAGCATCGATTCGCCAATGCCGGCGTCGGACAGGTGGGAGGGCAGTGCGCGCCGGAGCACCAGGTGCGCGCAAGCCTCGCCCATCGCGGCCGATGTCTGGATGCCGTAGCCGCCTTGTGCCGCCAGCCAGAAGAACCCTTCCGCATGCGGATCGAACCCGCCCACCAGGTCGCCATCGGGGACGAACGATCGCAGGCCTGCCCAACTGCGGCGGGGGCGATGGATGGTCATCGTGGTGGCCCGTTCGATGCGGTCGATCCCTAAGGCGATGTCGAAATCTTCCGGCTGCACGTCGTGAGGCCGCACGGGGTCGGTGTTGGCCGGCGAGCCCAGCAGCAGGCCGGCATCGGGTTTGAAATAGAAATCTTCGTCAGCGCCCGTGACGAACGGCCACGCCGCCGTGTCGACGCCCGACGGCGGATCAAACAGGAAGGCCGTGCGGCGTTTGGGTTGAAGCCCGATGGGCGACACACCGGCCAGGCGCGCCACCTCGTCGGCCCAGGCACCCGCGGCGTTCACCAGGACAGGCGCGCGATAGATGGTGTCGTTGTCGTCCGTCACCAGCCAATGGCCCTGGCTGCGCTCGAGATGGGCCGTGTCCACGCCCATGCGAAGGCCACCGCCGCGCGACTTCAGCCCATGCAGGAAACCCTGGTGCAGTTCGTTCACGTCGATGTCGGCGGCGCCCGCCTCGAACATGCCGACCACGGCCGCCTCGGGTCGCAACACCGGTACCCTGGCGCGAGCGGCATCGCCATCGATGAGCTCCACGCGGGTAAGCGGCCGGTTCTCTTCATACTGGGCAAGTACATGGTCGTACTGTTCGCTGGTGCCGATCACCAGCGCGCCGCGCGGGGTGAGGATCGGATGTGAGGCGAAGCCCGCCGGTGGGTGGTCCAGGAAGGGCCGCGTGGCGCGGGTGAGTGCACGTACCTGGGTCGACCCATAGGTTTCGCAGAACAGCGCCGCCGAACGGCCGGTCGAGTGCATGCCGGCATAGGCTTCGCGTTCGAGTACCAGCACGCGCGCATGCGGCGCCAGGAACCAGGCCACCGAGGCTCCGGCCATGCCGGCGCCCAGGACGATCACATCGGCGTCGATCATGGTGCTCACAGTGCGGGAAGGTTCCATGCCATGCGCAGGCGCGCATATTCCGCTTCCGGAAGCAACACGATCACCGGCTTGCCTTCGGGTTTGAGCCACGAGAGCAAACGGTCCATGGTGCCGTCGGCCATGGCCGTGCAGCCCACGGTCGGTGAACTGGGGGTCTTCCACAGGTGGGCGAAGATGCAGCTGCCGGCGCCGACGCGGCCATCGGGATTGTGTTCGATGACGAAGCCCAGCCGGTAGGCGTGATCACCGTTGTCGTGGATATCACGCCGCATGTCCTCGGTGGCTCCAGCCACGGCTTTCTCGCCGACCTGCCGTGCATCCACGATGCGGTTGTACAGCGGCGAGCCACTGACATCCACGCAATAGTCGGTAGCGCTTAGCGCCCGGTACGGCATCGCGGTGGCCGCCGTGCCGGCATAGCCGAATGCCTGGCCGATTCGGAATACTCCCGCCGGGCTGCGGCCATCGCCTTCGTGCTTGGTCGGTCCGCCGGACGGCTGCTCGTTCAGGCCCACGCCCCAGGCCGCGCCCTTGCCGATCACCACCGCTGCGGCCGTGCCTATCTCGCGCCAGCGGCCGTCGTGTTGTTCGTACGTGCGTAGCTTGCCCTGCGTGCTGTCCCAGCCCGGCACCGTTACCACCACCATCTGCCGTGCATTGGTCCAGGGCAGGTGGGTGGCGGCGATCGCGGGCGCCAGCGTGGCAAGCAGGCCGGCAAGAAGAAGCGCCGTTCGCTGGATCATCGATCGTGGCATGCGCGAAGGCCTGTTCCGGGTCATGGTTCGAGCATCTGGCCAATGCGCTCGAGGTTGGCCACCAGTTGCGCATGGCGGTCGTCGTCCTCCTCGCAAAGACGCATGAACAGGCCGTCCAGAAGGTGTTGCAGCGACGACTGGTACACCAGCGATTGCACGTGCGGCTGCTCGTCGTGGGCCGATACCACCAGTGCGATGTCGGCGATCGTGCGCAGGGGGTTCAAGGTATGCCGGGTGACGGTCACCACCTGGCCTCGCCGCTCATGGAAGAAACGGGCGATCTTGTACAGCGCCGGGTGCCGCCCGTGCTCGGAGAACACCAGTAGCACGTCGCCGGGCTTGGCGGCCGATACGTTCGATGCCATGCGTGAGGCGTCGAAACTGTGCACGGCCAGGATGCCCAGCAGCGAAAGTTTCAGGGCGAAACCCCGGGCGTAAAGGTCGTCTTCGCCCAGCCCGATGATGAATACACGTCCGTTGGCGCCGGCACGGGCCAGCGCGGCCACCGTGGCGTCGAGCGACTCGGGCGCATTGATCAGGCGGGTGGCTTCTTCCGCTTCGGTTTTCCGCCGCCACAGGGTCGCCACCGCGCTCGATCCCTCGCTGACAGGTGCCGGCTCGGAGAGTGGCCCGCCATCGCCGTTCTCGCTGCGGGCAATGGTTTCCCCTACCGAGAATTTGAGGTCGGGATAACCGCGGAAGCCGAGCTTCTGGGTGAACTTCACCACGCTCGACTGGCTGATCCCCAGGGCGTTGGCCAGTTGCTGCGAGGAATAGTCGCGCAGCAACTGCGCGTTTTCCAGGATGAAGTCGGCGATGCGCCGCTCCACCGCCGACATGCGGTCGCGTTCGGAACGGATCTTGACCAGGGGAGACATGGGGCGGCCTTCAGGGACACGGTTCCAATCCGCGGATTTCGCGGATGCCAAGGCCGGGCGCGTCGGTCACGGAAATTTCCGACTCGTTGAAGATCACCCCGCCGTCCACGGGGTTGTACTGGCAAAGCGACGGCCCGTCGAGATCCACCTTGGTGATCACGTTGGCATGGGCTACCGCCACGTGCACGGCTGCCGCCACGCTGATGCTTGTCTCGAGCATGCAGCCGATCATGCATTCCACGCCGAACATGCCGGCGATGTCGGCGATGCGGATGGCGTTGGAGATGCCACCGGTCTTCATCAGCTTGATGTTGATGATGTCGGCCGCGCGCATGCGGATCAGCTCGATCACCTCCATCGGGCCGAACACGCTTTCATCGGCCATGATCGGCGTGTGCACGCGCTCGGTGACATAGCGCATGCCGGCAAGATCCCGCGCCTTCACCGGTTGCTCCACCAGTTCCAGGCGGACGCCGGCGTCTTCGAGCGTGTTCAGGGCAAATACCGCTTCCTTGGCCGTCCAGCCCTGGTTGGCATCAAGGCGCAGCAGTGCGCGGTTCTCGACCGCCGCATAGATGGCGCGCACGCGCTCGATGTCCACGCCGATATCCTTGCCCACCTTGATTTTCAGCGACTCGAAGCCCCGGTCCACCGCGGCGATGGAGTCGGCTACCATCTTGTCGATGTAGTCCACACTGATGGTGATGTCAGTGGTGATCGCCGGGTCGCCGCCGCCCAGCAGCTTGTACAGTGGCGCGCCGTAGAGCTGGCCCCAGAGGTCGTAGATGGCGATCTCCACCGCCGCCTTGGCGCTGGAATTCTTTTCCATCGCGCCCTGGATCAACTGGGTAAGGTGGTTGAGGTCGGCCACGTCCTGGCCCATCAGGCGCGGCGCGATGTAGTGGCGGATGGCATCGATGATCGAACCATGCGTGTCACCGGTGATGACCGCCGTTGCCGGAGCCTCGCCGTAACCGACGTTGCCGGTATCGGTGTTCACCATGATCACGATGTCTTCGATGCTCTTGACCGTGCGCAGCGCCGTCTTGAAGGGTGTCTTCAACGGTACCCGCAGCATGCCGAACTGGATGTCGGTGATTTTCATGGGGACGTCTTTGTCTCGTTATTCTTGGAAGAGGGATGACCGATCAGGGCCGGATGCGCACGATGCTGGTCATGTGGTCGACGAAGGATTCCTTCGCGTTGGCCATCATCGGCAGCAGCGGCGTGAGCGATACCGCATTGAGCTTCACCCGGCGCATGCTGCCGTCGGCCTGCACGTAGCTCATGCCCGATACGTCGTGGATCACATACGGCTGGCCATCGACCTTGCCGATCACCATCATCACGTGGCCGGGGATGTAGATCATGTCGCCCACGTCCATGGCAAGCACGGCCTTTACCCGCGCATCGTGCTTGTCGGCAGGGCCGAATACGGTGTGCTGCAGGGCGGGGCTGATGCTCTGGTCGCGCGTATTGCGCGGCATCTGCACGCCCATGCTGCGGTATACGTCTGAAACAAACCCGCTGCAGTCCCGGCCGTTGAAGGCATGCCCCCAACCGTAGCGCTCGCCCAGGAACTTGAAGGCCTGGCGAATGATGTTGGCCCGTGTGAGCGGCAGGTAATCGGCGCTGCTGTCCTGGTTCCGCTGCAGCAGGGCAGGGGCGAAGGCAAGTGAGCCGTCATGTTTGCGCACGGGCAGGCTGAGCACCCACGAGGTATAGGGGCCCTGGCCGTTTACTGCCTGGTCGGCAGGCAGGGTGGTGTCCAGCGGAACGCGTGTGCCCATGTCCAGTTGCAGTTCCGACACGGCGGGCGCTTCAGGCGTGAACACCGTACGGGGCTTGGCGCCAGTGATGATGCGATAGGGCGTGGCATCGACATGGGCCAGGATGTCGTCGCGGCGCCCTTCGGCGATGTCCTGCGCCCACACCCAGGCCGCATACCGCGGGCTCACTACGAACAGCCAACGGCCATCGCCGCTGGCATGGGCGATCACTACCGGATCGCCCGGGAACAGGGCGCTCTCCTGGAAGCGGTCGATATCGGTGTCGTCGGCATGGCTGAACACGCGCATGTCCGTCGGCACGCTCCGCAATGCCGTGCGACGGACGGCCATGCCGAAACGCGTGGGTGACTGGGCAGGGACTGCATCAAGCGCGCGGTTGGCAAACGCCGCGTCGATGGTTGCCTTGGGCACTTCCTGGCCGTGGACGTCGTAGAGCGTACGGTCCGGCTGTTTGGCCAGCTTGTTGATCCAGCCCTTCACCTGTTCGGCGGCCAGGTTCGCACCAAGCGCGCGGATGTCATGCATCGACGGATCCTGCGCCAGCACTTTCTGGTTCAGGGCATCGATGGCCCTGGCATTCATCACCACGTGATCGGCATCAGCCAGGTGCGCGAGCCAGAAATCAGGCGAGAGCTTGGCGTCGTCGATGCCCAGCACGCCTGAGGGCGGCACGCTGAAAGGCGCCTGGGCATGAAGCGGCATCGTGCCGAGGGTTAACGCCAGGGCGCAGGCTATGAGGCAGGATTTGAGCGTTCGCATGGGTTGAAGACTCCTCAAAAAGCCAGCCTGGACAACACCGACGCCACCAGAAGGCCGAAGCCGGTACCGAGGATATAGCCCAGCAGCGCCAGCAGGACGCCCACCGGCACAAGCGACCGCGAATACGTGGCGGCCAATACCGGCGTGGCGGCCACGCCGCCGATGTGGGCCAGTGAAGCGATGCCGCAAAGGTACAGGTCGAAGTGGAACATCCGTGCGACCAACGACAGCAACACGGCATGGATGGCAATGATCGTCACCCCGCACAGCAGGTACACCGGTGCCGCGGCGATCCCGTCGAAGCTGCTTTGCGAGGCCAGCACGGCCACCACGCTGATCAGCAGCGCGCTGGATAGCGTGCCGGCGCCGGGGAGCCGGGCCAATCGTGTGTGTGCCGCAACAAGGCCCGCCACCGTGGCGATCAGGATGGTCCAGGTGGTGGCCGAAACCATGCTGGTCAAAGGCAGGTGATCGCCTAG
>NZ_DATHFX010000242.1:0-4991 GCF_035317885.1 Pinirhizobacter sp. | reverse complement strand
CGGCCTATAAACCGGCGCCGTGGGCCCGGCGACGATGCACTCCCACAGCGAACCCGCCCGAGCCGCGCGGAAATTTGCGGCTTCCTTCGCTCCGTGGCAAGCGTGGTCCTGATCGGGGATAATGGGGGAATTTCCTGCCTTTTCCTTGCGCGGACCGCCCTGGCGGCGGCCCGCCTGAAATCCCCCACGGAGCCAGCATGCAGTACATCTACACGATGAACGGGGAGCAAGATCGTTCCCCCGAAACGCCAGATCATCAAGGACATCTCGCTCTCCTTCTTCCCCGGCGCCAAGATCGGCCTGCTCGGCGTGAATGGTGCGGGCAAGTCCACGGTGCTCAGGATCATGGCGGGCGTCGATACCGACTTCCAGGGCGAGGCGCGTGCCCAGCCCGGCACCAAGATCGGCTACCTGGCCCAGGAACCGCAACTGGATCCGGAAAAAACCGTCCGCGAGGCCGTGGAGGAAGGCGTGTCGGAAATTCTCGACGCGCAAAAGCGCCTGGATGAAATCTACGCCGCCTATGCCGAGGAAGGCGCGGACTTCGACAAGCTCGCCGAAGAGCAGCAGAAGCTTGAGAACCTCCTGGCCGCCAACGACGCCCATGCGCTCGAGCGCCAGCTGGAAGTGGCCGCCGATGCGCTGCGCCTGCCGGCCTGGGACGCGAAGATCGGCCCGCTTTCCGGTGGCGAGAAGCGCCGCGTGGCGCTGTGCCGCCTGCTGCTGTCCAAGCCCGACATGCTGCTGCTGGACGAACCCACCAACCACCTGGATGCCGAGTCCGTCGACTGGCTCGAGCAGTTCCTGCACGACTATCCCGGCACCGTCGTGGCGGTTACCCATGACCGCTATTTCCTGGACAACGCCGCTGAGTGGATCCTTGAACTCGACCGCGGCCGCGGCATTCCCTGGAAGGGCAACTACACCGATTGGCTCGAACAGAAGGGCGAGCGCCTGGCCCGCGAGGAAGCGTCCGAAAAGGGCCGCCAGAAGGCGCTGGCCCGCGAGCTTGAGTGGGTGCGTTCGGCGGCCAAGGGTCGCCAGTCGAAGGGCAAGGCGCGCATCAACCGCTTCGAGGAACTGAACTCCGTCGAATACCAGAAGCGCAACGAAACCAACGAGCTCTACATTCCGCCCGGCGAGCGCCTGGGCCAGGAAGTGATCGAGTTCAAGAATGTTTCGAAGAGCTTCGGCGACCGCATGTTGATCGACGACCTGAGCTTCAAGGTGCCACCGGGCGCCATTGTCGGCGTGATCGGCCCCAACGGCGCGGGTAAATCCACGCTATTCAAGCTGATTATCGGCAAGGAAACGCCCGACAGCGGCGAAGTCAAACTCGGCCATACCGTGCAGCTGGCCTACGTGGACCAGTCGCGCGATGCGCTGGATCCGAAGAAGAACGTGTGGCAGGAAGTGTCCGGCGGCGCCGACATCATCACCATCGGGCGTTACGAGTTGCAGTCGCGCGCCTACATCGGCCGCTTCAACTTCAAGGGCACCGACCAGCAGAAGATCGTCGGCAGCCTCTCCGGCGGCGAGCGCGGCCGCCTGCACATGGCCAAGACACTGATGCAGGGCGGCAATGTGCTGCTGCTGGACGAACCGTCCAACGACCTGGACGTGGAAACCCTGCGCGCCCTGGAAGACGCCATGCTGGAATTCCCCGGCTGCGCCATGGTGATTTCCCATGACCGCTGGTTCCTCGACCGCATCGCCACGCACATCCTGGCCTTCGAGGGCGATTCCCACGTGGAATTCTTCCCTGGCAACTACAACGAGTACGAAGCGGACAAGAAACGCCGCATGGGCGACGATGCCGGCCCGAAGCGGGTGAAGTACAAGAAGCTGGCCTGACCCGACGGCCGCCCCACGGGGCGGCCGTTTCGCATGAGGAGACACGACCCATGTCGTTCATGACGCAACTGCGCGATGCCTGGCGCCAACGAAACACCCTGGTCTGCGTGGGCCTGGATCCCGAGCCCGGCCGGTTGCCGGCGGGCGCCACGAACGTGCTCGACTTCTGCAAGGCCATCGTCGACGCGACGGCGCCCTACGCATGCACCTTCAAGCCACAGATCGCCCACTTCGCCGCACAGCGGCTGGAAGGCGAACTGGAAGAACTCATCGCCTACATCCACCGCGAGCATCCGGGCGTGCCGGTGATCCTGGACGCCAAGCGCGGCGACATCGGCTCCACCGCCAGGCACTACGCCAGCGAAGCCTTCGACCGCTACCAGGCCGATGCCGTTACGCTGAACCCGTACCTCGGCCGCGATTCCATCGACCCCTTCCTGGAACGCGCGGACAAGGGCGTGATCCTGCTGTGCCGCACGTCCAATCCCGGCGGCGGGGATTTCCAGGCGCTCGATTGCAGTGGCGAGCCCCTCTACCTGCGCGTGGCCGAGACCATCGCACGCCAGTGGAACCACAACGGCAACTGCGCCCTGGTAACGGGTGCTACGTGGCCGGCGGAACTGGGTGAAGTACGCGCCCTGGTCGGTGAGATGCCATTGCTGGTACCCGGCATCGGCGCACAAGGCGGCGACATCGCCGCCGTGCTCTCGCACGGCGCCACCGCCGACGGCACGGGCCTGATGATTTCCTCGTCCCGCGCGATCATCTACGCAAGCGAAGGGGAAGACTTCGCTACGGCCGCCGGCGTGGCCGCGAAGTCACTGCGTGATGTCATCAACGATCACCGCCGGGCCGATTCCTGACAGCGGGAACAACCGGGGTTGGGGGTCAGAGTTATTACTCTGACCCCTGCGGTCTCTTCGGTCGGGTACGACAAAAAAAAACGCCCCTTTCGGGGCGTTTTTCCTTTCAAGCCTTGCGGCTGGATCAGGCCGCAGCGTCCTTGAGCTTCTTGAGCGGACGGATCTTCAGCTTGATCGAGGCCGGCTTGGCAGCGAACCACTGCTCTTCACCGGTGAACGGGTTCTTGCCCTTGCGCTTCGGCTTCGCGGCGACCGCCTGCGAGGTGACCTTGAACAGGCCCGGCAGCACGAACTGGCCGGCACCCTTCTTGTGCACCGAGGCACTCATGGCTTCTTCGAGCGCGACCAGAACGGCCTTGACGCCCTTCGGCTCCACGCCGCTCTGCGACGCGATGTGGGCCACGAGGGCCGTCTTGTTCAGAACTTCCTTGATAGGTTTGATCGAAGCCATCTAATGGATCCTCATTGGGATAAGTCAGTTATAGCGGTTGTAGATGCGCCCCCGGCGCCGTTACGGACTGTAATGCCAAGCGACACCTAAAAAACAGTCCTTTTTTAAGGCTTTTTGCGGGTTTTTCTGTATTGAGGCCCTAATGCCGAAGTCTGCGCAGAATGCAAGCCCCCATTTGCGGGGGTTGAGGAGGGGGCTTGAGGGCTGAAAGTTGAGGTCGTGGCCCCGGCGTGGCGATAGGAATTTGAAGGTGTTGGGGGATGGGTAGAGGCGTTTGAGCGTCTGGGGGTCAGAGCCATTGCCCGGGGGCGGGTGTCGTATTTGCGGAATGCCTGGGGCGGGGAAATGGATCTGACCCCAAACTTGGACCCCAAACTTGTCACGTGGCTGGGAGTTCGGGCCCACGGCGCAGGAACGAAGAATGAGCGATTTCTCGTAATAAACCCGGGTGCAATACCGAGAATCCTGCGTTTTTTCGTAACGTTTCCTTAACCGTTCGCTATCAAGAACACTCTAGTGCCCCTTCGGGTACTCGCCAGGGCAGTCGAACGGGCGTACCATTTGTTACGTAGACTTTAAATTTTCGTGGCTGTCCCCACCATTGGGGGGAACCTAAAAGGCGCTGGCGTGTTCAAAGACATGCAACGGGCGCCGAGCCGGGGAAATCCCTTCCCGAGCGACCGACCTAGACTTTGGAAACATCATCATGACCTTTGATTTCAATAGCGAATACTCCGCCGCCAACGAGGCGCCGTTCTACACCTGGACGCCTGCCGGGATGGTCTCGGCCACCGGCATCACGGCCCCCATGGTGGGTCCGGACGATGGCTACGACTGGTTGCGCGAAGTGGCCACCCGTCTTAACAAAGCGGCCTAATCGTCTGCCACGTCCAGACCGGGGAATAACACCTCGGTAAAACCGAACTTGGCGAAGTCCGTGATCCTTGACGGATAAAGCCGCCCAATAAGGTGGTCGCACTCGTGCTGCACCACCCGGGCATGGAAACCCTCCGCCGTGCGGTCAACGGCCAGGCCATCCGGATCGATCCCCTGGTAGCGAACCAGCGTGTAGCGGCTCACCGCCCCACGCAGCCCAGGCACCGACAGACAGCCTTCCCAGCCCTCTTCCATGTCCTGCGATATCGGCGTGATCACCGGATTGAGCAGGATCGTCCGCGGTACGGGCGGCGCATCGGGATAGCGATCGCTACTGTCAAAGCCGAAAATCACCAATTGCAGGTCCACGCCGATCTGGGGCGCGGCCAGGCCCACGCCGCCGGCGTGGAACATGGTGTCGAACATGTCCTGGACCAGCGCTTTCAGTTCATCGCTGCCGACCATCGCCGGCGGCACGGGCGGTGCCACGCGCAGCAGGCGCGGGTCGCCCATCTTCAGGATTTCATGGATCACGGCTCGCTCCTTGAATGCGTGGCGCCCCGGCGGGGCATGCATCGATAGGTATGGCATCCCCCCGCGCGGGAAGCAAGCCCCGGAAGACGCCTTGTTCAGGCCGGTGGATCCGGAGCGCATTCGACCAATGGCTAATGCCCGCGAACCCGCTTAAGCATTGACCCCCGGGGTGGTCAGGACGACCCTTGTAACAGTCTCACGGGGAGTCCTCGTCCATGAATGTTGCAACTGCAAAGGCCAGCCCGGCAGGAAAGATCCTCTGGGCCGTCATCGCCATCATCGGTGCCTGGTGCCTGGGCGTAGTCGCCCTGCGCCGCGGCGAACCGATCAATGCGATCTGGGTCGTGGCCGCGTCCATCGCGGTGTTCATGATCGGCTACCGCTTCTACAGCCGGATGATCGCTACCCAGGTA
>NZ_DATHFX010000241.1:0-2246 GCF_035317885.1 Pinirhizobacter sp. | reverse complement strand
CCTAAGTCCGCAGGAAGAATCTCGCTGCCCGGAGCCACCACGGCCAGTCGCCGGCAGAGGTTTTCAAGCTCCCGAACATTACCCGGGAAATCGCGCTGCTCAATGATCTTCTGCGCCGCGCGCGACAACCGCTTGGACGGCAGCTTGAACTCGTTGGCCGCGGTGCCGAGGAAATGTTTCGCCAACAGGGGAATATCCGCACGGCGCTGTCGCAGTGCGGGAAGTTCGATACGCACCACGTCCAGGCGGTGCTTGAGGTCCGCGCGGAAATGCCCGGAGGCCACGCGTGCATCCAGATCCTGGTGCGTGGCCGCCACGATGCGCACATTGCCGCGGATCAGTTCACGGCCACCCACGCGATAGAACTCACCGCCCGCCAGCACACGCAGCAGGCGTGTCTGCAGGGCCAGTGGCATGTCGCCGATTTCGTCCAGGAACAGCGTGCCGCCTTCGGCCTGTTCGAAGCGGCCGTTATGGCGCCGCGCTGCGCCGGTGAAGGCGCCTGCCTCGTGGCCGAAGAGTTCGCTTTCAAGCAACTCCGAAGGAATGGCCGCGGTGTTCAGGGCTACAAACGGCTTGTTGCGGCGCGCGCTTTCATCGTGCAGCGCACGCGCCACCAACTCCTTGCCGGTGCCAGTTTCGCCGGTGATCAATACATTGAGGTCGCTGGCGGCGATGCGGCCGATCAGGCGGAACACCTCGCGCATGGCCACGCTCTCGCCCAGCAGCGCATCCGCCGCCACGGTGGTCGGCGCCACGACATCACTGGGATTGGCCGCAGCCAGGGCGCGCTCCACCGCCTCCACCGCCTGGTCCAGGTCGAACGGCTTGGCGATGTAATCGGCAGCACCCGCGCGGTAGGCCGCGGCGGTAGTGGCGACATCGGTAAAGGCGCTCATCACGATCACCGGCGCCACGGCGCGGGAGTGAAGATCCGTCAGAAGGCTAAGGCCGTCTTCGCCCGGCATGCGTACGTCGGTAAGAATGAGCGCGGGCTTGCCGTCGGCGAGCGCGTCGCGCAAGGCGCTGGCGTCCCCGAACTCGCGTACCGCATGGCCGGCATCGCGCAAGGCCTCGGCCAGCACGAAACGGACGCCGCGGTCATCATCGGCGATCCATACATCAGCCATGCGGCTTCTCCATCGGAAGAAAAAGGGAAAACACGGTTTCGCCAGGCTCACTGACAAAGCGCAACTCGCCGCCATGCTCGCGGGCAATCTCGCGCGACAGCGCCAACCCCAGACCCGTGCCCTCGGGGCGCCCGGATACCAGCGGCTGGAACAGGTTGTCGCGAAGCGCGTCGGGTACGCCCCGGCCGTCGTCGATCACATCGATGCGCAAGGCGCTGCGCGCATGCGGCTCACCCAGGCGCACGCCGTGCTCCACGCGCGTGCGGAACACAAGCGTGGTGGCACCCGCCTCCACCGCATTGCGTGCCAGGTTCAACAACACCTGCAACAGGCGGTCGGCGTCGCCGGAGGAACCAGGCAAGCTGGGGTCGTAGTCGCGGCGGATGCGTGGTGCGGACGGCTCGGAAGCCACCAGCACCTCCAGACGCTCGAGTAGTTCATGGATGTTTACCGGTGCGACGCGGGCCACGCCGCCGTGGCGTAGAAGCCGGTCGGCCAGGGCGGATAAACGATCGGCTTCGGCGATCACCAGCGAGGCGAGGTCCTTCAAGTCCGGCTCGGCGACGCGGCGTTGCAAAAGCTGCGCGGCGCCTCGCAGGCCTGCCAAGGGATTTTTCACCTCGTGGGCGAAGCCACGCAGGGTGGCTGACAGCGGCGTGGGCTCGGCGATGTCACCGATCAGGGGGTGGACCTCGATCAGGACGGCACCATCCGCCAGGGGCTGAAGGGCAATGTCAGCGGTGACCGGTCGACCGCGGGCCAATACGACATGAGCGCCGCGGAGTTGAAGTACCTGGCGCTCGGCGAGGGCTCGCTCGACCAGCGGGGCCAAGGCGGGTTCGCGGACAAGGGCGTCGAACTTCTGTCCCTGGGCGCTACGGGTGCCTACACCTAGCCATTCGCCCATGGCGGGGTTGAGCCAGCGGACGGCGAGGCTGGGGTCGACGACCGCCAGGCCGGTGCTGATGAGGGTGGTGATCTCGGTCGTTGGTGGTGCTTGCATTGCACCAATGTAGGGATTTTGACTTGGATTGGAAAGTCCAAAACACAAAGTATGCTGTGTGGCCAGATCACCGAAGTCTGTAACGACAAACATACTTAGGTGTTGTGCGAAGA
>NZ_DATHFX010000240.1:0-2686 GCF_035317885.1 Pinirhizobacter sp. | reverse complement strand
GCTGCCGACACCGCGGCCTGGTCAGTCTGTTGTGCAACCACGCCGAGGGGAAACATCAACGCCAACGCGACAATCGACAGCATCCAGCGTGCATGGCCCATGACGGCCTCCCCAGAGTGAACGGCGCGCCCATTTCATCGCCAACGTGCGCGCAGGGGAAGTCCCGGAAGTCATCGGTCGCACCTCGCGGCCTGCTTGCTAGGCCATATGGCCGGGGTGCTGACCTCTGCCATCACTGCCGCGTGTGATGTACGTTTGGGCTGTGCGGCTGCCTGAGCATGAAATCGGTCGCCGATCCGCAATACCGGCATGCCACCTACCAGTCGATCCAGCACGTCGATGCTCCGGTACCGGTGAGCGTGGATGCATCCTTTGCCGTGAACGGGACGCCGAAGCCTTCGGTCGATGCCATGGTGAAGACGTCGGTGGAGCGCGTGCTGCGCGGCACGGGAGTTTTCGCTCCGGGCGCGTCGGGTGACGCCACGCTGACGGTGGCGGTGAACAACGTCGCCGACATCGGCGCTGCGCGGGCGAAGGGATTTGGCACTGGCCTGACATTCGGCGCCGCGGGCTCGGTGATCAATGACCTCTACGAATTCAACATGACCTACAAGGTCGCCGGTGTCACCCGGTACCAGGCCACCTTGCACGATGGCATCCTTACCTCGATCGGCAATGCGGCGCCACCGGTTCCCGGTCCCTACATGACACCGGACATGGCGTTCCTGCAGGCCGTGGAGGACGCGGTGCTGAATTTCGTCCAAGGCCTGCAGGCGCAGGGAAAAATGCAGCGGACGGCGGCCAACTAGGCATTGGAACGAAAGGCCCTGCCTTCTGGCCAACCCGCAAGGTATTGCGATCGATTGCCGCCGAGGCCACGGGCTTGGCATGATGGGTCCCAGGGGGCGATGCGCAGGATGGTGCGCGACATCGCGGCGTAACGGACGGCGTCGGCAAAGGGGATTTCACTTGCAAGCAAAAACATCTGGGCTGGGCGGCCGCCGCGGGCAGCTGACTGCGGCACGATACGAGAGGCTCGACCCATGAATGACGGGACTCCTGTTTGGCTTTCGCGCAACGGCGAGAAATTCGGGCCCTACGAGCCGGGTTTGCTCCGCCAATGGGTGGCCGAGGGCAAGGTGGCGCGCGCCACGATGGCGTGGCGCACGGGCATGGCCGAATGGTTGCCGCTGGACCAGGTGATCGAGCTGGGGCCCGCTTCGGCACCTCCGCCTCCACCTCCCTTCGGCGGGGATCTGCCGCCGATGTCGGCCCGCTCGGGACGCAGTGGTTTCGATGACCTGGGGCGGGAGTCTGCGACGGACCGTCGTCGTGCGCTGCCAACGCCGCCGGCGATGCACTGGTTCGCCGTGGTGCTGCTTTGCATCGTCACTCTCAATATCTTCGGGCTGGTGTGGCGGTTCATCCAGGCCAACTGGGTGAAGAAGATCGATGCGACCAGTAACGGCGTGGCTTATTTCATCGTCAGCCTCGTGCTGATCGTGGTCGGTTACTTCATGACGATCGGCGGAGTGGTGGCGGGCGGGACGCTCTCCGGCGTGGCCCTCCTGGGTCGGCTGATCGTATTTGCCGGAGGTATCGTCTACATCGTGGGCTACTTCGCCATGTCCGCCTCGATCAAACGGGCACTCCCGGCGTACGGTGCATCGCCGGAGATTGGCGGCATCACGTTGTTCTTCTTCCCGATGATCTACATGCAAAGCCAGCTCACCTGGGTGGAATCCTTCAAGCGCAACGGCTCCAGTTACCCGCGTGCGGACAAGGGCGTTATCTGGTGCCTGTGGCTGTGCATTCCTTTCCTGGCGATCATCGCGGCCATCGCGATACCGTCGTATCAGGACTACACCATTCGTGCCCAGGTGACCGAAGGTCTGGCGCTGTCCAATGGCGCGAAGACCGCCGTGGCGGAGTACTACAACCGCAACGGCCGCATGCCCGCGGACAATACCGCCGCGGGCCTTGCCGAAGCCACCGACATCCATGGGCGATTTGTCTCCGGCATACAGGTGGTGGATGGCCGCATCTACATCTACTACGACCAGGCGGCCGCGAACACGCACCTGCGCGGCAAGTACCTGCAGCTGGCATCTACGGCCTCCGGTGGGCAGCTCACCTGGAAGTGCAACGCGGACGGCACGTTGGAAGCCAAATACTTTCCGCTGTCCTGCCGGTAGCCTGACCAACGCACGTCCGCCGCCGGGCCTTGGCGCCCGGCGGCTACGTCCTGCTCGTTACCGTAATGGCATAGGTGATGAAGATCGCTACGAACACCATGCCGCAAATCGCCAGGGTGAATGACACGTCCGCGATGCGTTCGACGCGAAGCATCCGTTGCCGCGTGCTTGCTCGCAGCGCGAAGTAGGACGAAAAGAAGGCGATCAGGAATAGCAGGGCATCGAAGGCCACGAAGTCGTCGGCCAGGGTGTCGACGTTGCGCAGCGTGATCACGATGCGCAACAGGCTGATCACCGTCAGGCACACGCCCACCATGCCGGCCGAGGCGCTGAAGATGTGCCGGCAAAGCTCGGGGTCGAGGTCAGTCTTTTTCCAGCGCATCGCTTATTCCTGGTATCGCGCCATGGGCCGGAGCCCAGCCGCCTTTCTCAGCTGCGGAAGAATTCCAGTAAATCGGCGTTGATCACGTCCGGGTGCGTGGTGCACATGC
>NZ_DATHFX010000239.1:0-7969 GCF_035317885.1 Pinirhizobacter sp. | reverse complement strand
GTGGAGGAAAGGTCAGGGTGAACTCGGTAAATTCCCCCCAGCGCGAACTGCATCGGATGGTCCCGCCCATATGCTCCATGGCCGCGCGGGAAAAAGCGAGCCCGATGCCTAAGCCGTCCACGCCATGTTTATCGTCCGAATGTGAATAAAACCGGTTGAAGATGCGCGGCAGGACGTCTGGCGGGATGCCCGGGCCGGTATCGTGCACCCGGATCACGTGATCCTCGGCGCCCGGCTCGATAAAGATCCTGATGACGCCCTTGCCGGCACGCCCGGTATGCAACAGGGCATTGCGTACCAGGTTGAAGATCACGTGGACCAGCAGGCTCTCCACGCCCATGAAGAGGAAATCCCCGGCCGCCTCCAGCCGAACCCGCTCCCGTTCGCCCCGGGAGCCATAAGGATACCGGTTGAGCGCCTGTTCCACGCATGCGAGGGCCGAAAGTTCCGTCGGACGCACCTCGCCGATCGGCCGGGCGGCCAGCAGCAACATGTCGATGATGGTGTTGGAGTACTCCACCTCCCGCTCCATGATGCCGATGCTGCGTTCCAGCGCCATCAGGTGGTTGTCGCGCAATTCGGCCACCGGCAGGCCCGCCTCGAGGGCCGCCCTGTGGCTTTGCAGCAGGTCCGGCAGGTAGCGGCGCACGGCCTGGGCGGCGATGCGGACCGAGCCCAGCGGGGTGCGAAGTTCATGGGCAATGTTGTTCGACGCGGCGGTGAGGGCGTCCAGCCGGTTCTGCTCCGCCATCGACGCGGACACCGTGCACACTGCACCGCCTGCCATGGCAAACATCAGCAGGGGGATGTACTCGATGAACGCGGCCGAGTTGAAGGGCAGGTGGGGGGTGACGAGGTAGGCCACCGCGGCCATCAGGCTGCCGACCACGAACACCAGCACGAAGCTCGACACGTCGAACAGCATCATCAGCAGCATGATCACCGCCAGGTGGGTCATCAGCCATACGGCCGTGCCGTTGCGCAGCGTCATATAACCGACGAAGAAGGGCATGCAGATGGTCATCACCGAGTACCAGTAGCTCGGTAGCCAGGCACGGGTGCGCCGGGGCCACCACGGCAGCAGGGCAAGCGGGACGAACAGAACGCTGCAGGCCAGGCGAAGGCCGAAATTCTCATACGGCTGCGGAAACAGCCATGCCCAGATCGGGTAGTAGAACATCAGGCTGAGCGCGCCGACCACGCCGATCGCCACCATTTTCGGTTGCGAGTAGCGGGTGCGGGCGAACATGGTGGTCTCGAACCGCGTCAGTGCGCGATACAGCAACCACGCCCGCATGCGCAGGAAGCGCAGCGGCCCGGGAGAACGTTGGACGGGCGGTTTCATCCGTGGGCAAGGCGTCCGTGGGAATGCCTAGCGATAGAGCTCGTGGCAACTCTTGCAGGTTTCTCCCACTTTCGCCATCGCCTGCTTCAGCCCCGGGCAGTCCGCGGGCGCATTGGCGATGGTGGCGGCGGTGGCATCGGCCAGCGCATGGGCGTGCTTGAAGAAGTCGGGATCGGCGCCGGCGAAGGCCGGTTCAATCTCCGCGGCGGCCCCACTGATGCGGTGGAAGTGGTCCAGGCTTGAGTCGGCCGGACACTGGCCTGCCTTGGCCTGGGCGCCGAGCGCTGAGACATGGTGCTGCATGATGGCCATGACACCCCTTGTATAAGCATGCCGCGCCGCCATGGTATTGGCCGCGTACGAGGCGGAGATGGCGCCCACGGCCAGGCCGATGACCAAAAGGATGATGGCTCGCATGGTTTCCCTCCGTCGCAACGAAGCCAAGCATATCCGACCGCCGTGCCTTGCGCTTTGAAATATAATCCATTCAATGCATTAAGCGGATACCCTGATGTCAGTTCCCTCATTGGCCCTGGCGCCCCCGGCCGCTACCGCGCACGAGCGCTTCGCTGGTATCGAGCGCCTGTATGGCGCCGGCTCGCTCGCCCGCCTGGGTGAGGCCCACGTCTGCGTGGTCGGAGTCGGCGGGGTGGGTTCGTGGGCGGCCGAGGCGCTGGCGAGGTCAGGCGTGGGAAGGATCACCCTGATCGACGCCGACGACATCTGCCTTTCCAATACCAATCGCCAGTCGCATGCCCTGGACGGCCAGTATGGCCGCAACAAGGTGCAGGTGGTGGCCGAGCGGTTGCGTGCAATCAACCCGGCCATCGTGGTTGATCCGGTCGAGCAGTTCCTTACCACCGGCACGCTGGATGAACTCCTGGGCCGCGGCTACGACGCCGTGCTCGACGCCTGCGATGCGTTCCGGGTGAAGGTCGAGGCCATTGCCTGGTGCCGCCGGCGGAAGATTCCCACGGTGACGGTGGGTTCGGCCGGTGGCCGCACCGACCCCACCCAGGTGCGCGTGCGTGACCTCTCGCGCACCGAGCACGACGCCATGTTCAGCCTGATCCGGAAGAAACTCCGCCAGGAGTTCGGGTTCCCGAAGAACGCTGATCGCTACTTCGGCGTATCGGCGGTGTATTCGCTGCAGAACGTGCAATACCCGCAGGCGGACGGCAGCGTGTGTGGTACCCGCCCGGAAGGCGGCGATGCGCTGAAGCTCGATTGTGGCGGCGGCCTGGGCGCGGCCACCCACGTCACGGGCACCTTCGCCTTCGCCGCGGTGGGCAAGATCCTGGAAAAACTCCTGGCCTAGCCACTGGCCTGGCGTCGCTACCAGCCCATGTAGTGCCCGCCATTGATGGCGAGGTTGGCGCCGGTGATCCATTCCGATTCCTGCGCGGTAAGGAACGTTACCGCGCGGGCGATTTCATCGGGATGACCCATCCGGCCCATCGGGATCTGCGCCACGATCTTCTCGCGCACTTCCAGTGGCACCGACTTGACCATGTCGGTGGCGATGTAGCCGGGCGACACGGTATTCACGGTGATGCCGTAGCGGGCGTTTTCCAACGCCAGGGAAATGGTGAAACCGTGGATGCCGGCCTTGGCCGCGGCGTAGTTCGCCTGCCCGTACTGGCCCTTCTGGCCATTCACCGAGCTGATCTGCACGATCCGTCCCCAGCGCCGCGCACGCATGCCTTCGATGACCGGTCGGGTAACGTTGAAGCAGGCGTTCAGGTTGGTCTGCACCACCTCGCTCCACTGCTGGTAGTCCATCTTGTGGAAGGTACTGTCGCGGGTGATGCCGGCGTTGTTGACCAGGATGTCGATCGGCCCGAGGGCGGCTTCCACTTCTTCGACCATGACCTGGCTCGAGGCGTTATCCGATACGTCGCCATGGACCAGGGTGACTTCGTAACCAAGTTCACGCATGCGCTGGCCCCAGGCATGGGCCTTGTCGCGGTCGCGGTAGTTGCTGGCAACGCGGTGCCCCTGGTCGATCAGGTGCCGGACCAGGGCGGTGCCGATGCCACCGGTGCCGCCGGTGACCAGGGCCGTGCGTTGCGTCATTGGAGGTATTTCCTAGGAATGATCGGTTCGGCGAACGCCGGTTGATTCGACGTTATAACGGTTCGGCCATATGGATGGCTACTTTGCCCGCGAGTGAAGCCAGGTCAAACCGCCGCAGGGCCCAGCCAAGCATCGTGGCGGCATCCTCGTCGGGCGCGCCGGGGAGGCCCAAGCGCGCGAGCGTCCGGCGCAGGGCCGGCAGGCCATCGGCGTCGACGGCAGGTGCCTGGGTGGACTTGGCAAGCTTGCCGCCGCTCGTATCCACCAGCAGGGGAAGGTGGGCATACGCAGGCGCAGGCAGGCCCAGCAGGCGCTGCAGGAGGATCTGGCGCGGCGTGGAGTCGATCAGGTCGCGCCCGCGCACTACCTCGCTGATGCCCTGCGCTGCGTCATCCACCGCGCAGGCAAGCTGGTATGACCACAAGCCGTCGGCACGCAGCACGACGAAGTCGCCGCCATCAGCCACCGGCCACGCTTGCTCACCGGCCACCAGATCGTGCCACGCGACCACGGCATCGCCAGCGCGCAGGCGCCAGGCGGGCTCCCTGTCGCACGGCGGCGACAGGCAGGAACCGCGGTGGATGCCGCCGGTGGCGGCGAGATCCGCGCGCGAGCACCAGCAGGCGTACACCAGCCCTGCGGTCCGCAGGCTCTCGAAGGCATCGCGATAGGCGCTGTGACGCGTCGACTGCAGCCACACCGGCTCGTCCGGGTGCAGCGCCAGCGAGGCCAGGGTGGACTGGATCGACGCCGCCGACCCAGGCACCTCGCGTGGCGGGTCGATGTCGTCCACACGCACAAGCCATGCCCCTCCTTGCTGGCGTGCCCGCAGCCAACTGGCCACGGCGGCCAGGAGTGATCCTTCGTGGAGGTCGCCGGTGGGCGAGGGGGCAAAGCGGCCGCGGTAGGTCATCGGGTAATTTTACCTGCCACGACAGCAAGATGGGAGAAGGCATTCACCTTGAAACGAGGAACCGGCGCCCGCAGAAATGGTCTTCACTCTATCCACGGACGCAAGAGAGAAAACCACGTGCTGCGCATTGCCCTTTTCCTTGGTACCAACATCGCCGTCTTGTTGCTTTTGACGGTCGTCTGCCACCTGTTAGGCATCGACCAGTGGGCTGCGCGCCAGGGCGTGGGCCTGGGCGGACTGCTGGCCTTCGCCGCCGTATTCGGCATGGGCGGCGCCTTCATCTCGCTGGCCCTGTCCAAGTGGATGGCCAAGATGTCCACCGGCGCCCAAGTGATCACCGAGCCGCGCAACGACACCGAGCGCTGGCTGCTGGCTACCGTGCGCAGGCATGCGGAAAAGGCCGGCATCGGCATGCCGGAAGTGGCCATCTACGACGCCCCGGAGATGAACGCCTTCGCCACTGGCATGAGCCGCAACAGCGCGCTGGTGGCGGTCAGCACGGGCCTGCTGCAGCAGATGGACCGCGAACAGGTGTCCGCGGTGCTTGGCCATGAGATCGGCCACGTCGCCAACGGCGACATGGTGACCCTCACCCTGGTCCAGGGCGTATTGAACACGCTGGTGATCGTGCTGGCACGCATCGTCGGTCGCGTGGTCGACGGCTGGCTGTCCGGCGGCCGCGACCGCGATGGCGGTGGTGGCATCGGATACTTCGTCGTGGTGATGGTGCTGCAGCTGGTCTTTGGCCTGTTCGCCTCGATGATCGTGGCCGCGTTCTCGCGCTGGCGCGAGTTCCGTGCCGATGCCGCGGGGGCGAACCTTGCCGGTCGCGCGTCGATGGTCTCGGCCCTGCAGCGCCTGGCCGCCAACCACGGCGAGTCCACCTTGCCGCAGACGATTGCGGCTTTTGGCATTGCCGGGCCGCTCGCCGAGGGGCTGAAGAAGCTCTTCATGAGCCACCCGCCGCTGCCCGAGCGCATCGCGGCCTTGCAGCGCGCGGCGTAAACTAGCGGGCCCACCGTTCCCAGGGCCGCGGCGCTTCGCCAGGCGCCGCGGGCTCTAGCTTTTCATCAACATCTGCAAGGTTGCTTATCACCCATGACCACCGGTACCGAAACCCGCCGCTTCGAAGCTGAAGTCGCCCAGGTCCTGCACCTGGTCACCCATTCGCTGTACTCGCACAAGGAAATCTTCCTGCGCGAGCTGATCTCCAACGCCTCCGACGCCTGCGACAAGCTGCGTTTCGAGTCCCTGGCAGATCCCTCCCTGGCCGCGGAAGATTCCGAACTGCGCATCGAGGTCAGCTGGGACCCCGATGCCCGCACGGTAAGCGTGCGCGACAACGGCATCGGCATGAGCCGCGACGAGGTGATCGCCAACATCGGCACCATCGCCAGCTCCGGCACGCGCCGCTACCTCGAGGCGCTCTCGGGCGAACAGAAGAACGACGCCCGCCTGATTGGCCAGTTCGGCGTGGGCTTCTATTCGGCGTTCGTAGTGGCCGATAGGGTCACCGTGCTCAGCCGCCGTGCCGGCAGCGACGAGGGCGTGAAGTGGGAAAGCGACGGCAAGGGCGAGTACACGCTCGACGATGCAACGGGCCTGGCCCGCGGCACCACGGTGATCCTGCACCTGAAGGCCGATGAGGACGAATTCCTCCGCCCGTGGACGCTGCGCCAGACCATCCGCAAGTACTCCGACCATGTCGCTTTCCCGATCCGTGTACCGAAAGACAAGGACGGCAAGCCCGAGGCTGGTGAGTTCGAGACGATCAACGCCGCATCCGCGCTGTGGGCGCGCCCGAAGTCGGAGATCACCGACGACGAATACCAGGGCTTCTATAAATCCCTGGGCCACGATTTCAACGATGCGCTCACCTGGACGCACAACCGCGTTGAGGGCAGCCAGAGCTTCACCACGCTGCTCTACATCCCCAGCCAGCCGCCGTTCGACCTGGCCATGGGCGGCCGCGACGAGCGCAAGGGCCTGAAGCTGTACATCAAGCGTGTTTTCATCATGGACGCGGCCGATGAGCTGTTGCCCAACTACCTGCGCTTCGTGCGTGGCGTGGTGGACGCCGACGACCTGCCGCTGAACGTGAGCCGCGAAATCCTGCAGCAGAACCGCCAGCTCGAGAAGATCCGCGCCGCCTGCGTCAAGCGCGTGCTTGATCTCATCGAGAAACTCGCCCGCGACGACGCCGACAAATTCGCCACCTTCTGGAAAGCCTTCGGCAACACGCTCAAGGAGGGTATCGTCGAAGACAGTGCCAATCGCGAGCGCATCGCCAAGTTGCTGCGCTTTGCCTCGACCAAGGGCGACGGTGCCGCCCAGGTAGTGTCGCTGGACGACTACATCGGCCGCATGCAGGTGGGCCAGGACGTGATCTGGGCCATCACCGCCGACAGCCACGCCGCCGCCGCCGGCAGCCCGCAGCTGGAGGTGCTCAAGGCCCGCGACATCGAGGTATTGCTGCTGTCCGACCGCATCGATGAGTGGATGCTGGGCAATCTCACCGAATACGCCGGCAAGAAGATCCAGAGCGCGGCCAAGGGCGAACTGCCACAGGACGAAGCGGGCAAGCAAAAGCAGGAGGAAGCCTCCAAACTGGCGGCGCCGCTGGTCGAGCGCATCAAGGCGCTGCTGGGCGAGCGCGTCGGCGAAGTGCGCGTGTCGGCGCGCCTCACCGATTCGCCCTCGTGCCTGGCCCTGGCTGATTTCGACATGGCTCCGCATCTGGCGCGCCTGCTTCGCGAGGCCGGCCACGAGATGCCCTCAGCCAAGCCGACGCTCGAGATCAATCCGGGCCATCCGCTGGTTCAGCGCCTGGAAGGCGAGGGCGACGATGCGAAGGCCAGGGATCTTGCCTCGCTGCTGCTCGAACAGGCGGAGATCACCGCCGGTGCGCAACTGGAGGATCCGGCGTCCTTTGTCCGCCGCATGAACCGGGTGTTGCTGGGCTGAGAGGCTGATGTCCGCCCTTGTCACCCTGTTCGCCTGCCTGTTGCTGGGCATCGCCTGCCGTCGCTTCGCACGATTGCCCGAGGGCATCGTGCCAGGCATCAACTGGTGGGTGCTGAACATTGCCCTGCCGGCGCTGGTGTTGGCGTTGGTTCCAAAGTTG
Organism: Pinirhizobacter sp.; assembly: GCF_035317885.1. Taxonomy (GTDB): domain Bacteria; phylum Pseudomonadota; class Gammaproteobacteria; order Xanthomonadales; family Rhodanobacteraceae; genus Pinirhizobacter. The sequence goes on along the minus strand of NZ_DATHFX010000239.1, from coordinate 511 downwards.
CGATTTGAATCCTCCTTGTGGCTGCCGGCCGCGGGCGCCTTCATCACCTTCTTCGGCGCATGGGCTTTCTTTGCCGTGGTGGGCCGCCTGCGCGGCTGGTCACGCCAACGCGTGGGCTGCCTTACGCTTGTGGGCGGGCTGGGCAATACCTCGTTCATGGGCTATCCGATGATCGAAGCCCTGCATGGACGTCCCGGACTCTCCGTGGCAGTCGTGGCCGACCAGTTGGGTACGTTTCCGTTGCTGGCGGTGGGCGGCATCTTGGTGGCCTCGCTTTATTCGGGCACCCGGCCCACGGTGGGTGCGATGGCGCGGCGCCTGTTTACCTTTCCGGCCTTCCTGGCGCTCCTGGCGGGCATCGTCATCGGAGGGTTCGGGGGTTGGCCGAGGATCGTGGACGAAGTACTGGAGCAGATCGGCGGTACGCTAACGCCATTGGCATTGTTCTCGGTGGGCTTGCAGTTCCGCCTGCACATTGAGCGGGGGCAAGCCGCTGCGCTCTCCCTGGGAC